>JBAXLC010000017.1:0-12120 GCA_037135015.1 bacterium
CTCTGGGTGGGGGATCACCTCCTATACCGCAACGACGGTCGTTCTGAGCGCGGGCCCCACGAGTGCTGGTCGACTCTCGCGGCGGTCGCCGCCGTCACGTCGCGAGTAGAGATCGGACCACTGGTTGCGTGCGCTTCGTTCCATCCGCCAGCCGTGCTGGCGAAGCAGGCGGCAGCGGTGCACGAGGTGTCAGGCGGACGCCTGATGCTCGGTCTTGGTGCCGGTTGGAACGAGCCGGACTACACGGCCTTCGGGCTCGCATTCGATCACCGGGTGAGCCGATTCTGCGAGGCGTTCCAGATCATCGCGCCGCTCGTGCGAGGTGAACGGGTGACGCTCCACGGCGAGTACTTCAGCGTCGAAGACTCCGTGCTCCTCCCACCGCTGCAGAAGCCGATCCCGCTGATGATTGGGAGTAACGGTCCGCGGATGCTCGCCGCCACGCTGCGCGAGGTGTCAGCCTGGAATACCTGGTACGCAAGCTATGGCAACAGTCCCGAACGATTGAAAAGCCTGATCGACGAGATCGAGAGCGTCGCACGCACGGTCGGGCGCGACCCACAGACCCTTCGTCGGAGCGTCTGCGTGTTGGTCCGCACAGACCCCGCATCAACGGAGCGTCCACTCGGAGAGGAGTTCCCTCCCGTCGAGGGAAGCTCAAGTGAAATCGTGGCGCAGCTAGCGACGTTTGCTGCCGCCGGTGCGGACGAGATCATTGTTATTGCGAACCCAATCAATGAGCGCACCGTTAGGGAGATCGGCGCGCTGCTCCCTGCGCTTCGAAGCGTAGTCAGTAGCCGTGAGCGTGATTAGCGCATTGAATCTGGCGATGGCAGCGAAGAAGACCACGGGCTCAGCCTCCTACTCCCCTTCGATAAGGAAGAAGTATGGGAAGCCGATTGAGCACTGGCTAAAAAACTGAAGAAGGTGCGCACGCCCGCCCACATGGAGCAGCCTCACGGTTGTCGTGCTCCCCGACCCAGTGGTTCCGGAACTACCTCCGACGAGCGGCGAAGGCGCTGCCTGGGCGACGCTGCGCGACTTCCTCGCTGCGCTGAGTGCAATCGCTGGCGGTGATTTGCGCCTTCGAGGTGCAATGCGCGCCTAGCTCTCGCTCTAATCGAACTGATCACACCGCCCCCACCACCCGGTGGGGGCGGTGTTGTTTCTGGGTGGAGTTTTGGGTGAGCGGCACCCCCTCCTAGGTTCCCTTCTGGCGGCTTGCCTGCCCGCTCTGCTGAACCTAAAAGTGCCTCTCGGTATGCCTTGGAACGGCGCTCCGCCACGGCAGAGCGCAGGCGTAGACTCACCTGGTTGAGGGCCCTTATAGAGACGGAGGAGTTATGGCACGCATCGTAAAGGGAGCGCTGCTCCAGGCTAACTGGACCGGTGACAAAGAGTCGATGATCCAGAAGCACGAGGAGTATGTGCATAACGCTGCAAAGCAGGGTGCCCAGTTCATGCTCTTCCAGGAACTCTTCTACGGACCCTACTTTTGCCAGGTGCAAGACAAGCAATACTATTCCTACACCGAGTTGATTCCCGATGGCCCAACCACGAAGCGCATGCAGTCGCTTGCAAAAGAGACGGGCATGGTCCTTGTTGTGCCGATGTATGAAGAGGACAGCCAGACGAGCGGCATCTATTACAACACCGCTGCCGTGATTGATGCCGACGGAAAATACCTAGGTAAGTATCGCAAGACGCATATCCCGAACGTCAATGGATTTTGGGAGAAGTTCTATTTCCGCCCGGGGAATATGGGGTATCCGGTGTTTGATACGGCGGTTGGCAAAGTTGGCGTGTACATTTGCTACGATCGCCACTTTCCTGAGGGGGCTCGTGCATTGGGGCTCAATGGCGCTGAGATCGTGCTCATCCCATCGGCCACGTCGCGCGGTCTCTCGGAGCACCTCTGGCGCATTGAGCAGGTCAGCCACGCCGTGGCGAACGGTTACTACGTTGGCACGATCAATCGCGTTGGTATCGAGCCGCTCGGAGAGAATGATTTTTACGGGCAGAGTTATTTTGTTGACCCGCGCGGCCAGTTCGTCGGTGAAGTAGGCGATGCGCACAACGAGGAGCTCCTCGTTCGCAGCCTGAACCTAGACCTGATTCAAGAGGTTCGCCAAACGTGGCAGTGGTACCGAGATCGCAGGCCAGACGCCTATGAAGATCTTGTTCGACCGTAAATGTTGTGCATATGAAATTTGGGTTCACCCTTAAGCCGGACCATTCGATAGAGGAAACGTTGGAGCTCACGCGCCGCGCCGAGGCGCTCGGATTCGAGTACGGATGGCTGTTCGACTCTCATGTGCTCTGGCGAGATCCGTATCCGCTGCTCACGCTGATGATCGGCGCGACGAGCACCATGCGCTTCGGCACCTGCGTGACGAATCCGGCCACGCGTGAGCCCTCGGTCACGGCTAGTACGCTGGCCGTGTTGAGTGAGATCTCCAACGGTCGGGTTGATCTTGGGATTGGACGCGGGGACTCGGCTCGGCGTGTACTAGGCAAGGCGCCGACCTCAATGAAGGATCTTGAAGCGGCGGTAACGCTCATCCGTGGCCTTGTCGCTGGCACCTCCATGGAGCACGAGGGCACCGCACTGCACCTCCCCTGGACGAAGGGCCATCGCCTGCCGGTGTGGATCGCCGGCTATGGGCCGATGGCGTTGAGCCTCGCCGGAAGGCTAGGAGACGGGGCACTCCTGCAGATTGGCGACCCCGACCTGATTCGTTGGTTTGCTGGGCAGGTGCAGGAGGCAGCAACGGCGAGTGGCCGGACGAGCCCAGTAGAGATCATGGCCGCAGCCCCCTCATATATTGGCGATGTTGCCACTGGCCGCGAGCGCATCCGTTGGTTCCCGGCACTGGTGGGCAATCACGTTGTTGACCTGATCAACAAGTACGAGGGTGCGCTGCCAGAGTCGCTGACGCGATATGTTCGCGACCGCGAGGGGTACAACTATTTACATCATGCTGAGGTGGGTTCGTCGAATGCATCGTTCGTTACCGACGATATCGTGGATCGGTTCGGGCTTGTCGGCTCAGTTGAGGACCATGTCAATAAGCTTGTCGAGCTCGACAAGGCGGGTGTTACCCAGTTCAACCTGTACCTGATGAATGGCGATGAGGCGGAGCAGCTTGAACTATTTGGCACCCACGTCATTCCCGCCTATCGGGCCGCCGCGATCAACACGCACTAGCAGGGAGGCTTTATGAGAACGGTGATTTCAGGTGGAATGGTGATCACAGCTGAGGGCTCACGCATGGCAGACGTGCTAATTGACGGCGAGTTGATTGTGGGCGTTGGTGCGACTTCAGAGTTCAGCAGCATGACGGTCGATCGTGTCATTGACGCCAGCGGCAAGTGGCTCATTCCGGGCGGCATTGATGTGCACACGCACATGGAGCTGCCGTTCGGCGGCACGTTCGCCAAGGACACCTTCTTTACCGGAACGCGCGCGGCGGCCTTCGGTGGGACCACGACGGTGGTCGACTTTGCGGTGCAATCCCGCGGCAAGTCGCTGCGCGAGGGGCTCGACGCGTGGCACAGCAAGGCCGAGGGGCACGCCGCAATCGACTACGGCTTTCATATGATCATGAGCGACGTCAATGACGATACGTTGAAGGAGATGGATACCCTCGTTGCGGAGGGGATCCCGGACTTCAAGTTGTTCACCGCCTACCCAGGCGTCTTCTTTAGCGACGACGGAGCCATCTTCCGTGCCATGCAGCAGTCGGGGAAGAACGGCGGCATGATCATGATGCATGCCGAGAACGGCCTCGCCATCGATGTCATTGCCGGAGATACCGTGGCTGCCGGCGTCACCGACCCGATCGGGCACGGATTGGCTCGATACTCGGGCCTAGAGGGTGAAGCTACGCATCGAGTAATCAGGCTTGCCGAGGCGGCAAAGGTCCCCGTCTACATCGTGCACCTCTCCGCGAAAGAGGCACTCAAGAGTGTGCGCGCGGCGCGGGAGGAGCGGCTCCCGGTCTATGCGGAGACCTGTCCGCAATACCTCTTCCTTTCGATCAAAGACCTTGGAGACGGGTTCAATGGCTCGAAGTTCGTCTGCTCGCCCCCTCTGCGCAGCGAAGACCATCAGCCAGAACTGTGGGGCGGTCTCGTTCGAGACGAGCTGCAGGTCGTAGCAACGGACCACTGCCCATTTGATTTTCACGGCCAAAAAGAGTTGGGACGCGACGATTTCCGCAAGATCCCCAACGGTCTACCCGGAGTGGAGGATCGTATCGACCTACTCCACGACGGCGGCGTGGTGACCGGCAAGATCACAAAGGAGCGCTGGGTTGAGATCTGCTCTACGGCTCCAGCACGACTCTTCGGCATGTATCCAAAGAAGGGGGTCATCGCCGTTGGCTCTGATGCCGATATTGTGATGTACGACCCAGCGGCGAAGCACGTAATCTCTGCGGCTACGCATCATATGGATGTTGACTACTCGTGTTACGAGGGACGCCAGGTTCAGGGAGCTTCGGAGATCGTACTTTCGCGCGGTAGCGTCATTGTTGAGGGGGGTACCTTCCTGGGCCGTGAGGGCGCGGGGAAGTTCCTGCGACGTGATCGCGCCGAGTATGCCCGTCGCGAACTCTGACAGCTAATTCTTCGGGTCGCCATCTCCCGCCTGGAAGAGACCAATGGCGCCGCGACCAACGAAGTTGAAGGCATGGGTCACGATTGGATAGAGGCCATCCTCGGCCATGATGAACTCTACGAAAGCGCCCTGCGCTGGTGAGAGGTCGACCGCTTGCGAGCCGTAGCCCCCAGCGTTACCAATCTTGAGCTCGACACCCTCTTTCACGACACGGTCAAAGATCGTGCCCACAATGTGGAACGAGCTATCGATGCTCGGCCCTGCGTTCAGGATGAAGAGCCGCACGCGTTTCCCGGTGGCGATCTGGATCGGGTGATCTAGGTACTGGCTCGCCACGCCATTGAAGAGGATGAAGTCTGGCGCGGGTGCCGCGGCGCCTGCCTTCTCAAGCGAGGCGGGCTGCCCCTGCGGGCCGAGGTACCACTCGCTCTGCACGATCGCGAACTCCTGGTCGACCTTGGAGAGGCCACCCTTCGGTTCCACGATCATCATGCCGTACATGCCATTGGCAATGTGGTGCAGGGCAGGGGAGGTACCGCAGTGATACATCCAGACGCCAGCGAACATCGCCGTGAATTCATACAACTTCTCTTCGCCAGGTTTAATCGAAGTCATCTCATCGTTCCAGGCAACCATCGAGCTATGAAAGTCGATGCTGTGCGGCATCTTGTTGGTTATAGGATTTTTGAGGTGAATACGCACCAGGTCACCCACGCGCACGCGAATCACTGGCCCTGGCACTGAGTCGCCGAAGGTCCAGACCGCCTGCTGGAAGCCCTTCGCGACGGTCATCAGCTTCTCGTTCATGACCAGCTCAATGTCATGGGTGGTGCCAGAGAGGCGTGCGGGCGCTGTCGCATCTCTCGGGATGTAGGCGGGTGCGTTCGGATCAGCTGCAACGTCGGTCACCGGAGCTGGGCCACCGTGGCTGTCACCCGTGTTGACTGCCATCCCAGCAACCGTGATTGAGCCCTTCATTCCTGCGGCAGCGTGCCCAGGAATCGAACAGGTGAATGAGGTGCCGCCTGCGGGAATATTCATCGTGGCGGTGACCGTTTCACCCGGCTGCGCGGCGAGCGTTTGGCCATCGGTAAGGGTGACGTCATGCACTGCGGCGCCGGTGTTGTGAAACGTGACTGTGTACGCGCCAGCCTTAGCGACGTCGATAGTTGGGATCGTGAATCCAAGGTCAAACGCCTCTACATGGACCACGCCCGCAGCTGCGGAAGCGGATGGAGGAGCCTTTGGGGCCAGGGAGACCACGAGCATGAATGTCATGGCGATTGCGCTCATAAAGAAGACGGAGGCGATGCCAAACTTGAGGCAGCCGCCCCCCTCTGAGGCTTCGGCGTTGGCCTGGTGGTAGGTCTGACTCACGGCAGGCTCCTTTGCGCTCTTGCCCAACGACTGCTGGACTATGCATCCAACCTACCCCGATTACCACCGCCCACTGAACTCCGAGCGGCCGGCTTACATATGGTGTCGCGCTGTGGAGCGCGGTGGCATGACGTGTGGGTGGAGGCGAGTCGTTCTGCGTAGACTGTGCAAATGAACGCTCCAATCCCTAGCGAACAGTCTGTAGGCGTTACGACCCGCAAGCTCCCTGATGCTTTGCGCGTGGTCAGTCAGGTTGGCCTTGGCCTCTTCCTCAGTTCGGCCGGCTACAGCCACCTCACGGTGAACCGCATCGCCTTCCAGGCACAGGTGCCGACCTGGCTGCCACTCGATCCTGACTTCGTGGTGCTCGCCTCTGGCGTCGTCGAGATCCTGCTTGGACTGTCACTCCTGACGCTGTGGCATTTTCGGGCACACGTTGGGCTGGTTGCCGCCCTCTTCTTTGTGGCGATCTTCCCGGGGAACATCAACCAGTTCGTGAACCGCATCGACGCCTTTGGCCTGAACACCGACACGGCCCGGGGGGTGCGCCTCCTCTTCCAGCCGGTGCTGGTGTTGTGGGCGCTCTGGTCCACGGGGGCGCTACGCCTCGTGCGGCGCAGGTAGAGGTGCCCCTATGGCTGAACGTGTTTTCCCTGCGGTGAAAGGCGGCCCTGGAGCGATTGCGCTCGTCGGGTCGGGGGAGTATCTCCCCGCGATGGCCGCCTTCGAAGGGCAGCTCCTTGATGATGCCGTGCGTCGGGGGAGGCCACACCACTACCTCCAGCTCGCGACAGCGGCTGGACAGGAGGGGGAGAAGAGCCTCACCTTTTGGCGTGAGTTGGGCGCGGCGCAGGGCGAACGGATCGGTGTCCCCACAAATTTCTTGCCAGTGTTCACCCGAGAACATGCCAACGACCCGCTCCTCGCAGCGCGCGTGGCTGAGGCCGGCCTGATCTATTTGTCGGGTGGGAGCCCTGGGCATCTCGCACAGACGCTCGTGGGATCGCTCGTTGGCGACGCGATCATGGCGCATGTGCGCAGCGGCGGAGCGCTCGCTGGGTGCAGTGCTGGCGCAATGGTGCTCGGCACCACCGTACCCACGTTCCGCTTCGGATCCCGTGCCCCGGTTGCTGGCTTCGATCTGCTCCCCGGCATTCAGGTGATTCCACACTTCAACCGACTCTTTGAGTTAGCGGTCAAGGGCGCACCGGATTCAACCAAGCACCTCGTGGGCATTGAGAACCTCACGGCACTCGTGCGGTGGAGTGCCGCCACAGAGTGGCAGGTGGTGGGTGATGGGGCGGTGCATCTGCTCCGTGGCGGTCCGCGCCGACAGCTCGTGAGCGGGGAGTCGCTCGCCCTTTAGTGTGGCAGCGCGGCGATCACCTTCGCGAGTGCAACGCCGATCGGTGTGGCGAGGTACTTGGCCATTGTTGCTGTGAGGTGATGGTTGTCGTGGAAAACAATCCGACCATCAATAATCGGGGCACACTTCGTGCCTGGGCAGAGGGCTGCCGTGAAGTCAAAGAGCGGCAGGTTGCGCTGCTTGGCCACGAGCAGGTCTCGCCCGTATCCCCATGCCGGATAGACATCGGGCTTCTTGGTGACACACTTTGCAACGTTGCTCTTGTTGCGAGCGAGGCAGGTCGGGATGTTGATTTCTCCGTTCGGCGTCTCAGCGAAAATCAGCACGGGAAACGGAATCTTGTCCAGCAAGCGACCCACGGCATCGGCGTAGTATTGCGGTCGGATTTCGTTCGGCTTCCCCTCCTCGCGGGTCTCTGTATGGGAGAGAATGACCAGCGTTGGCTTGAGCTCATTGATCTTTGCGATCGCATTCAGCCGCCACTTGGTGCATGAGGTGTACGACTTGCCGAGTCGATAGGCGTAGAGCTTGACATCCATAAAGACGCAGTTCACCTTGGCAATCGGAATGATCTCGTAGTTGTATGCCTTGCCGATCAGGTCAAGGGCCGGCATCCAATGCAGAGCATGGCTGTCGCCCAGGATCACAATCCGCGTGCCGCCCTTCTTTCCGTAGTAGCAGACGGGAACCGTCTCGCCGTAGTGATCACGGCTGCACCCCTTATTGAGGATGTTGTCGGCGTCACCCGCGGCGCGATTCAGCGCCGGCTTGATGTTCGCGGGCACGGCACCAGTCAGCTGGTGCACGACCGTGCCGCCAATCGAGATCGGTGCCCACGGGGTGGGGGAGGGGCTAACAGCGAGAATGCTTGAGCTCGGCGTCGGGGTAGCGACACTGATGCCAGCATCATCGCTGGCCCCCGGCTCCGCCGAAGCAACATCGGGGGCGATGCCGACGCCGGCGAGTGCGAGCACCAGGCTTGCCAGCACGGCACCGCCGCGCCGCAAGACGGTGCCAGGCACCAGACTTAAGGCGAAGCCCTTGCGGAACGGCTGCTCAACGAAGCGATACATGAGCGCAGCAACGAGCACGCTTGCAACCACGGCGAGCGCTGTTGCCGCTTCGTTCATGGCGATGCCGAAATACGTGGGCAGGATAAGAATTGGCCAGTGCACGAGGTAGAGGCTATAGCTAATGCGACCAATAGCGCGAAGGGGCGCGATGGAGAAGAGTGCGCGCATCGCTCGGCCACCCGTTGCGCTCACGGTTCCGCGCAACCCGATCGTCGCCATGCCGCCAACGAGCGCGACAGCGGCAACACCCGAGAGTGGCCCTGCGAGCCCGGGGTAGCCCTTCTCTCCAGGAAGGAGGAGCGTGAGGGCCACGATGATCGCAAAGCCGATGGGCGCGAGGGGGATACGTCGGAGTGCGTTGCTCGCAAGCGCGCGCGTCTCGAGCAGTGCGAGCAGGCCGCCAGCGGCAAGGCCGTAGGCGCGCGTTGGTAGTAGGTAGTAGGCCCAGATCGGTTCGGCGGGCGTTAGTAGCGCTGCGGCGATGGTCGAGCCGAGGGCGATCACCGCGAGCGTCATCAGAATCGCGCGACGCTTACCAATCTTCCAGGCGATGCCCAGGAGCAGCGGTACCAGTAGGTAGAACTGCTCCTCAACGCCAATCGACCAGAGCGGAAGCAGGGGTGATGGTTCGGTGCTGCTGAAGTAGTCAACCGCCTGCAGTCCGAAGGTAATGTTCGCCGCACCAGCGAGGGCGGCGGCGCCATCCTTCGCCGTGCGCGCGAGCGTTGTGGGGTCGTTCAACAGAGCAACCACGGCAACGGTCAGCAGGATTGTTGCGGCAAGCGCGGGGGCAATGCGTCGAATACGCCGCGCATAGAAGTCACGGAAGCTGATCCCGTGCCCCGCCTCGAGGCCACGGAGCAGGATGCCCACAATCAAGTACCCCGAGAGCACGAAGAAGATGTCGGGTCCAAGCGCGGCACCGGGGATCTGCAGACCAGCATGCGCGGCCACCACCAGCCCTACGGCGAGCCCGCGCAGCCCTTCAATCTCGGGACGAAATTGGGACTCACTCGCCTGGCGGGGGGTGCTCTTCATGCGTGCAGTATGGCGCACGGGGGTAGGCGTGGGTGCGCTAAGGTTCGCGCATGAGTATCGCCGCCAAGCGCCCCACGATGATCGTCGACTGCGACCCAGGACACGATGACGTGTTCGCGCTGGTGGTGGCCAACCACTACGCCAACCTGATCGGCATCACCGCCGTGCACGGCAATGCGCCCCTCTCGCGCACGCTGCCGAACGCCCTAATCGCTTGCGATGTCTTTGGCATCAGCGCCCCCGTCTTCGCTGGCGCTGACCGTCCGCTCGTGGCCCCACCGCGCAACGCCCCACACATTCACGGTGAGTCGGGCCTTGGCGGCCCCGAGCTGCCACCGGTGCGGCGCACCGCCGAGAAGGCGGGTGCTGTCGAGGCGATCATCGAACTCGTGCGCAAGCACGAAGGCGAAGGGGTCTGGCTCGCGCCCCTCGGCCCGCTCACCAACATCGCCCTTGCCCTGCGCGCCGCGCCCGACCTCGGTAAGCGCATCGCTGGCATCTCACTGATGGGTGGCGGCACACTGCACGGCAACCGCGCCCCACATGCTGAGTTCAACATTTGGGCTGATCCCGAGGCCGCCTCCACAGTCTTCAACTACGGCGGACCACTCAAGATGGTCGGCCTCAACACCACACACCAAGTGGTGATCACCAAGGAGTTCGTGCAGCGCGTTCTCGCCCTTGGCACACCGAGCGCGAAGTTCGCCGCAGAGCTGCTCGACTTCTTCTCCACGACGTACGGCGAGCAGCTCGGCGTCTACGGTGGCCCGCTGCACGATCCGTGCGCCATTTTCGCCATCACCCACCCGCAGCTCTTTGATCTGCGAGAGAAGCGCGTCGACATTGAGCTGCACGGCGAGTTCACCCGCGGCATGACCGCCGTCGACGAGCGCCCGATCGTGCAGTCGAAGAAAGAGAAGCCGAACGCCCTGGTGGCATACGAGCCGAAGTCCGCTGAGATCTTCCAGTTGATCTACGAGGCGCTCGCCACCGCACCGTCGGCATGAGCGTCGCGGTCACGCGTCGTCGACTGCAGACCTCGCTCGTCCTCGGCGTTGGCCTCGGCAGCACCGGCTATATTGCCGCCATCACCATCGCCACGATCGTGGCGAAGCAGCTTTCTGGTGGCTCTAGCTTCGCTGGGCTCCCAGGGGCAACCATCGTGCTCGGCTCCGCGGCCGCCTCACAACTTCTCTCGCGCTTCATGGTGCGCTACGGCCGCCGCGCTGGGCTTGTGCTCGGCTACGGCATCGGCGCCGCTGGCGCACTCGCTGCCGGCGTCGCCGTAGTGCTCTCCTCGTTCCCGCTCTTCATCGTTGCCACCGCGGCGATGGGCTGCGCCAATGCTGCCAATCAGCTCTCGCGTTATACCGCCGCCGACATGTATCCCGAGACGGGTCGCGCCTCGGCGATAGGCCTTGTTGTGTGGGGCTCAACGCTTGGCTCCATCGTTGGGCCGAACCTGGTCACCTTCTCGGGGAACATCGCCGAGGGCTTCAACCTGCCGCGACTCGCTGGTGTGTATGGCGTGCCGGTGCTCTTTGTGACCGCCGCTGCGCTGCTCACGCTCGTTACCCTACGCCCGGACCCCGCGACCCTTGCGCCTGCTCGCGCGAGTGCACTCGCTCGCGCCAGCGCCTCACTCGGCGAGATGCTCGCGCGTCCCCGCATCCTTGCCGCCGTTGTGGCGCTGATTATTGGGCAGGTGGTGATGGTGCTGGTGATGACGATGACGCCGCTGCATATGACCGAGCACGGCCACGGACTTGATGCTGTTGGACTCGTCATTAGCGGACATACATTTGGCATGTTCGCCTTCTCACCAATCTCCGGCCGACTCGCCGGCCGATTCGGCACTCCGGCCATCATCGCGGTGGGACTCGCGTTGAGCGCCTTCGCCTCGGTGCTCGCCGCAGTGGCGCCGCCAGATGGGGGAACGATCCTCTTCATCGCCCTCTTCCTGCTTGGCGTCGGCTGGAACTTCGGATTCGTCGCCGGTTCCGCACTTCTTACCGAAGGGCTCGATGGGGCGGAGCGCACCACACTGCAAGGGGCGACCGACGCCATGATCTGGAGCTCCGCCGCCGCCGCGGCACTCGGCTCGGGGATCGTCGTTGCCGTGGCGAGCTACACCGCGCTGGGCCTCCTCGGCGCCGCGCTTATCCTGCTCCCAGTCGCCGCAATGCTGCGCGGCCGCGCCGCACTCCGCCGCTCCTAGCGGCGAGCGTTACGCCTTCGGGGCGCGGACGACGCTCTCGAAGCGCTCCTTATGAGAGCCGTCGCAGAACGGCTTGTTGGCAGAATGGCCGCAACGGCAGAGGCCGGCGGCTGGACCCTCATGCGGAATCTCGCTCCCTTCAACGTCAACGATGGTGAAGTCGCCCTCCACGCGCAGTGAGCCGTTGTCCTTGACGGTGATCTTGACCTTCTGCTCGTCGCTCATGAAGCCCCCCTCTGTTGCTCGCTGGCGAAGTGCCAGTACGCGCAGTTTACCCCGCACCCGCAACGCTCCATCAGGAGGCGTGGCGCGTGCGCAATACTGCCGCCATGAAGATCTATCTCGCTGGGCCACTCTTCTCGGATGCCGAGCGCGGCTTCCTTGACACCGTTGCCGCTCGGCTGCGCGCCGAGGGCTTTGACGTCTT
>JBAXLC010000018.1:0-12023 GCA_037135015.1 bacterium
AGGAGACGCATGCTGTCGAATAGTGGTGGCGTTGCTGTTCGCCCTGTCACCGCGACACGGAGTGCCATGAAGAGGTCGCCCGACTTCCAACCCGATGACTCAGCCAGCGCCCGGAGCTGCACCTCGAGCGGATCTTCAGCATCGAGGAGTGGCTGGTCGCCCTCGCCAATCGCCTCAGTAATCAGTGGGCGCGCCGCTGCGAGCGCCTGCAGGGTGGTGGCGGCATCCCATCGCTTCGGCACCAGCGCGGCACGATCATGCTCAAGCGCAGTAGCGAAGAGGAAGTCCGTGAGCGTGACCGCTGACGAAAGGAGCGGAATTCGATCGCGGATCAACGGGATTAGCGCGACAATCTCCGCATCGGTGGCCGCTCGCTGCAACGTGCCGCTTACTGCAGCACTCTCGTAGAAGGGGCGGAGCCGCACCAGCAACTCCTCGTTGCTCAGCCGACGAATCCATTGGCCGTTGAGCCACTCCAAGCGGGTGCGATCAAATACTGCGCCGGCCTTCTGCACGTGCTCGAGGTTGAATCGCTCCTGCAGCTCATCAATGGTGAGTACCTCGTCTTCGCTCCCCGTCGACCAGCCGAGCAGTGCCAGAAAGTTGACCAGCGCCTCAACGAGGAAGCCCTCAGCCCGATAGTCGGCGAGGGCGGTCTGACTCTTGCGCTTGCTCATCTTGGTGCGGTCTGGGTTCAAGATGAGCGGCAGGTGGGCAAACTTTGGGAGCGGCACGCCGAGCGCCTCAAAGAGGAGGATGTGCTTCGGCGTGTTGGAGAGGTGGTCCTCGCCGCGAATCACATGGGTGATCCCCATGTCGGCATCGTCGACCACCACAGTGAAGTGATAGAGCGGCGTCCCATCGGCTCGCAAGATCACCAGGTCGCCACCTAAGGCGTCGCTGTCAATCTCCACCCGCCCGCGCACAAGGTCATCAATAACGACCACGCCGGGCTTAATGCGGAAGCGGAGGGCTGCCGATTCGCCTGCGGCGATGCGTGCGGCAGAGGTCTCGGCCGGGATCGCGGCACAGCGACCGGAGTAGCGCGGCGGCAGCTTCGCCACTTCGCGAGCTTTGCGCTCTGCATCGAGATCGCCTGGCGTGCAGAAGCACGGATAGGTCAGTCCTTTGGCGCGGAGCTCGTTTGCCACGGCGGTGTAGCGCTCACTGCGCTCAGATTGTCGGTACGGGCCGCGATCGCCGCGCTCCCCATCTGCGACCACACCCTCATCGGCGGCGAGACCGAGCCAGGCGAGGCCCGCAAGAATGTCGGCTTCGAACTCCTTGGTGGAGCGCGCCGTATCGGTGTCTTCGACGCGTACGATGTAGGTGCCGCCATGTCTACGTGCGAAGAGTAGGTTGAAGAGTGCGGTTCGTGCCGTACCAATATGGAATGGCCCTGTTGGGCTCGGCGCAATGCGAACGCGCACGACGTCACTCATGATCGGGCCGGAATCTGATGGAAGAGCGCCGCATCAACGGCGCCGCGCATGACGTGAACGAGCGCAGCGGGACGGAGACCCAACGAGGCTCGGCCAATTGGCCCATCAAGTGTCAACGAATCAAGTGATGTGCTTCGCGAGAGGACGGTGATCTTGGCACCAGGGATCAGTCCGCGCGCTTCGAGGTAGCTGAGCAGCGCGGCATCTGCTTCGGCCGCCTCGGTAACGCGATAGATCGTGGCCGCCTCGCCTGCCTCAAGTGCTGCGAGCGGCTCCCCCTTCGGCCGTCGCGCCTCGGTCGCCCGATCGATCGGGTTCCCGTGCGGGCAGGTCTGCGGATGTCCAAGGAGTTCATCGAGGCGCGTCTCAAATTCGGGTGAGATCGACGAGTGCAGTCGTCGCGCCTCCACATCGGCCGCCGCCCACGGCATGCCGACGACGCCAGTCAGCAGCCACTCCAGAAGTGCGTGTCGGCGGAAGACGGCATCGGCGGCGCTCTCGCCCGAGGTGGTGAGCTTCCAGAGCCGCGCATGTCCGGTGCACGGCGCGATCAGTCGGTCATCGGCTAGTCGGCGGAACATTTCAGCAGCCGCCTGCTTGCTGACCTCGAGGTCCTTGGCGACGAGTGACGGGGTGACCCCCTCATCGTCGCTGTGGCTGCGGAAGGCGAGCAGGTACTCCTGCGCCGCCGCTGTGAGGGCCGCTCGACGTGTGGTTGTCATAGCTCTGATCCTACCTGTGACGCCGACTCAAGGTCGCAAAGGCGAGAAGTGCGCAGAGGGCCGCAGCCGCTGCGAGGCGGAGTGAGCCGCTCACGAGCACCGCAATGAGAGCGAGTGAGGCGGCACCAATTGCGAGCGAGGTGGATCGCGCCACGCCCCTCGCCTCTGTCGGCTGAGGGCGTTCGGCAGGCTGCACGTGCGTTCGTTCGCGCGGCGTCCGCCGCACAGGGCGTCGCCCCCGGGCTCGATACTCGGGTCCATGTTTGCGGGGGTCGGCGTACTCGCGCGGATTCACCGTCCAGTACGTGCCGGAGTCCGCACCAACCCAGGCGGCACCATCCCAGACCGGTTCCGTCTCTGTTGCTCCGTCATAGGTTGTTGAACCAGGGTGTGCAGTTGAAGCTGGTTGCGCACCAGCGCTTGGGCGAGGTTGCGGTGTAGCGCGAGGTGGCGCTGGTGCTGGGCGAGCTGCGGGCAAATCGCGATCAGGTGCAGCAAGTCGTCCCGCTGCAATCGCATCGGCAAGTGCAACCTCGTACGCCTCGGTGATCCGCGCAAACTTTGAGGTCGCCGTGCTGCCGCCAATCGCATCCGGGTGCGTTGACTTCGCTAATCGACGAAAGGCAACTTTCACCGCGCGAGCTGATGGCTGCGCTGGAAGTCCAAGTACGCGCCATGCCTCTTCGGTACGCATCTTCGCCGCTGGCACGGCCTACGAAACCTTAAGTGTCGCGAGCGACTCTCCGGGGCGCACCGTGGCGAACGGCGCTCCACCGCGCGGATCGGCAAGGTTCACCGTGCGATGTGAATCAAGTGATGCCGCTGCGGCGACACTGGCACCGATTGCGGCAAGTACGGCGACCGTCGCGACGCGCCCGGAGCGGGCGGCGGCATCGCCATCTTCGGTGCGTACCGCAATACCGAAGCCCGGCAGGCCAACGAGGCAGAGCCCCTCGGCACCCTGCTTCGCCACAACGAGGCCCTCGCCGCCACGAATGAGATCGGTATCCAGGAAGCCCGCCCCAGAGATCAGGCGCGGGTGGCTGACCGCGGCGAATCGAACACGCTCCAGCAGCGCGCGGTAGCGCTGAGGTACGAGTGGGTCGTGCGGAGTGGCCCAGCGCCGCGCCCCCTCAGCCGCCACGCGAAGTGGAATCGCCGAAGTGGGGATCGCGCAGCCATCAATCCCCCACGGGGCTGCATGGAGGTCAACGCTGAGGAGCTCGCCAACAACGGTGCGCAGCTCGCGCTGCACGGGGTGATCAAAAGCGTCGTATCCGATCGGATCAAATCCTCGTGCCTTCGCCAAGATCAGGAGTGAGAGGTGCTGCCCAGAGCACATGTGCGCCAGCAGGTCACCGCTCCCACCACGTGCGCTCTGCGGGCGGCCATGCACGAGGTGTGCTGGGCTCAGCCCGAACGTGTCGATCATGCGTTGCGCCACCACCGTGTGCTCCTCTGCGCCCGCATGGCTCGCCGAGGCGAGCGCGATCATCTCGTTGTCGAGTACGAGCCCAGCCTCATCAGCTGCGGCGAGCACCGCTACTGCGGTAAAGGGCTTCACCGAACTACGCAGTGAGATCAGTCGATCTGGCGCACCGACGCTTGCAGCGAGGCGACCACCGTCACCCACCACCACGACGTCGCCGCGGTGTGCCGACTCGGTGATCTGGCCACGCTGCACCACCGTGATCACTGGCGGTGGCGCGCCGTCGCCGACGCGAACGCCGCTCATGCCAGACCGAGCGCCTTGTCAACCTCTGTCAGCCCACGGTCAATCACGTCAAAGGCGAAGTCAAGCTCCTCGTTCGTGATGATGAGCGGTGGATTCGTGAAGAATCCATTCCATCGCACAATCGTATAGAGGCCGTTCTTGCGGAAGAAGGCACCAAGCGCCGCCATCTCTGGGGCGCTCGTGTTGAACGCCGCGATCGGCTCTTGGGTCTTTGGATTGCGCACGAGTTCGATGATCCCGAAGAGTCCAATGTTGCGAATTGGGCCGACGCAGGGGTGCTTCGCCTTCATGCGCTCGTGATGCGCACGAAGCGTCTTCCCCATCGTTGCGGAGCGGGTGATCAGGTCGTCCTCCTCGTAGACCTCAATCGTGGCGAGGGCGGTCGCGCAGGCGAGCGGATGGCTGTTGTAGGTCAACCCACCACCAAACACCTTCTCGGCGAAGTGATCGGCGATCGGCCGTCGCATGCCGAGGGCACCGAGCTGCACGTAGGCGCTGGTCAGACCCTTCGCCATAGTGATCATGTCGGGCACGACGCCTGAGTGATCAATGGCGAACCACTTCCCCGTTCGGCCGAATCCGGCCATCACCTCGTCGGCAATCAGCAGGATGCCGTGGCGGTCACAGATATCACGCAGCCCCTGCATGTAGCCATGAGGCGGAATGAGGATGCCGTTGGTGCCCACGACTGGCTCGACAATAATCGCGGCAACTGTCTGTGGCCCTTCAAAGCGAATAATCTTTTCGGTCTCCGCAAGCACCTCGGCAACGGGGCGTGGCTCTGCAGCGCCGTATTCATGGAAGTCTGGGATGCGGAAGATGCCAGGCATGCCGGGCTCGGCGAACCAGCGACGTGGGTCGCCCGTGGCGCTCAGCGCTCCAGAGGTACCACCGTGATACGAGCGATAGCGGGCCGCGATCTTGTGCCGACCTGTGTAAAGGCGCGCGATGCGGAAGGCGTTCTCGACCGCTTCGGCACCGCCGTTGGTGAAGAAGAAGGCGTCAATATCGCCAGGGCAAATCTCGGCGAGTTTCGCGCCGAGTCGGGCGCGCGGCTCCGTCGCCATAAACGGATTGGCATAGGCCAGGGTGGCCGCCTGATCGGTGATCGCCTTCAGCACTCGCTCATCGCCGTGGCCAATGTTGGTGCACATCAACTGGCTATTGAAGTCGAGGAACTTCTCCTCTTCGGGGGTCCAGAACCAGGAGCCCTTCGCGCGGGCGATCGGAATAGGGTTCGCTGCAGCCTGCGCGGACCATTCGGTCATGGTGTGACGCTTCGAGAGGGCGACCATCTCTGGGCCGCTCAGTGGGGTTCGCTTGGCTGCGCTCATAGACCCTCCCAATGGTGAGGCGCAGGCGCGCCCTCGTGGTGCTGAGGATACCCCCCTTCTAGTGGTGCGTGGCGCGAGACAATCACACCGTGCGCCGCACTTGGGGCGCGGATCGGCGAGAATCTCGCCATGGCAACAACCATTGAAAGCTTGGCCGCACAGAGCGCCCCGGCCACCCTGAAGAACTTCATCAACGGCCACTGGGTCGCCTCGTCTTCGAGCGAGCGGCTGGTGGTGCCAAACCCGGCAACCGAGGCCCCCCTCGCCTACGTGCCCCTCTCTAATGCCGCCGACGTGCAGGCCGCCGTCGATGCCGCCCGCGCCGCAGCCTTTGAGTGGGGCGAGATGCCGCCACCAGAGCGCGCCGGCTACCTCTTCAAACTGCGAGAGGCGATGCTCGACAACCGCGAGGCGCTCGCCAAGCTCGTCACGACCGAAAACGGAAAGGTGCTGAGCGATGCAACCGGCGAGGTTCGCCGCGGCATTGAGGTCGTCGACTTTGCCTGTGGCGCCCCAACACTGCTCATGGGCCAGAACCTCGACCAGGTCTCGCGTGGCATCGACTCCGAGATGGTGCGCTTCCCTGTTGGCGTCGTCGCCGGCATCACACCGTTCAACTTCCCCTTCATGGTTCCCATGTGGATGCTGCCACTCGCGATCGCCTGCGGTAACTCCTTCATCTTGAAGCCCTCTGAGCGCACCCCAATCTCGGCGCAGCGCATTATCGAGATCTGCGAAGAGGCCGGCATTCCGGCGGGCGTTGTTGGCTTGGTGCACGGCGCTGTGGAGACGGTCACCGGCCTGATCACGAACCCAGGCGTTGACGCGATCAGTTTCGTCGGCTCAGAGCGCGTGGCGCGCATCGTCTACGAGACGGCGGCGAAGAGCGGCAAGCGCGTGCAGGCGCTGGGTGGCGCCAAGAACCACGTCATCGCCATGCCCGACGCCGTTCTCGACCAGAGCGTGCCGAACATCGCAGAGTCTGCCTTCGGCAATGCGGGGCAGCGCTGCCTCGCCGGCTCTGTGCTCACCCTTGTTGGTGAGGCCCGCGAGCGCATGTTGCCGCGACTCCTGGAGCATGCCGACACGATCACGATGGGATTCGGCCTCGATGCCGGGATCTCGCTCGGCCCCGTGATTCGCGGCGAAGCGCGCGAGCGCATTCACAAGCTCGTTGATGAGGGGGTCGCCGCCGGCGCCACGATGCTGCGTGATGGGCGCGGCACCGGCCCCGCGAAGGGCTACTTCGTTGGTCCAACACTGCTCGAAATTGCACCGACGTCACCGCTCGCACGCGAGGAGGTCTTCGGGCCGGTCCTCTCCGTGCTCTACGCCAAGGATCTTGCAGAGGCGCTCCGCTTGATGGCGGAGACGAACGAGTACGGCAACGCCGCGAGCATCTACACCGCCTCTGGCTCTGCGGCGCGCGAGTTCAAGCGCAAGGCAACCTCCGGGATGCTCGGCGTGAACGTTGGCGTTGCCGCCCCGATGGCCTTCTTCCCGTTCAGCGGTCGCCGCAAGAGCTTCTTCGGTGACCTGCACGCGACCGGTCGCGACGGGGTGGAGTTCTACACCACGAAGAAGGTGATTACCGCTCGCTGGTTCTAATTGAGAGCGCCGCTGGCGCTAGAGCAGGTCAACGAGCTCTTTCACCGCAGCTGCCGAGCGCTGGAAGGCCACAGTCTCATCGTCCGTGAGCTTGATCTCAATGATCTTCTCAATGCCATTCCCGCCGACCACAACCGGGACCCCAACGTAGAGGCCGTCCACGCCGTATTCACCTTCAAGCAGCGCGGCACATGGGATCAGTCGACGGCGATCGAGCAGGATGCTCTCCACCACTTCGAAGGTGGCCGCCGCCGGCGCGTAATACGCCGAGCCCGTCTTCAGTAGCTCCACGATCTCCGCGCCGCCGCTACGGGTGCGCTTGACGATTGCCTCGATGCGATCTGCGGCGAGGAACTCTGGCAGCGGAATGCCACCGATTGATGAGTAGCGTGGCAGCGGCACCATCGTGTCGCCGTGGCCGCCGAGCACGAATGCCCGCACATCCTCAACGCTCACGCCGGCCTCTTGCGCGATGAAGGTGCGATAGCGCGCGGAGTCGAGGGTGCCAGCCATGCCGATCACCCGGTGCTTCGGAAAGCCCGACGCCTTGAGGGCGACGTGGCACATCGCATCGAGCGGATTAGTGACGACGACCAAGATGGCCTCGGGGGATCGCTTCGTTGACTCGGTCACCACGCTGCGGACAATGCCAGCATTCGTGTTGAGCAGGTCGTCGCGGCTCATCCCTGGCTTGCGGGCGATACCGCTGGTCACGACGATTACATCGGAGTTCGCCGTGTCGTCGTAGTTGTTGGTGCCAATGATGTGGGCGTCGTGGCCTACGACCGGGGCCGCCTCGGCAAGGTCGAGCCCCTTCCCCTGTGGAAGCCCCTCAACGATGTCAATCAGGACGACATCGGCGAGCCCGGATTCAGCGATGCGCTGTGCGGTGGTGGCACCAACGTTCCCTGCGCCAATCACGGTGACCTTGCGACGCTGAATCTTTCCCATGAGCCCTCCTCTCTCGGCGGTGTCGCCGAGCACGCTGATCCTACCGCTGGTGAGGTTTCTTGGCGGGGGTGACGGTCCGCAGGCGCACGACGGCGACCACAAGAGTGGCCAGCAAGACCGACCCCATCACGAAGTAGGCGGTCGCAATGCCGCCCACCTTCCAGTTCTCCAGTCGAAGCCCCTCAAGGGCGAGTCGGGTCACGCTGTACCAGGCGACGGCGCCGAGGCCGATCATGCCGGGGAGCAGATGCCCCTTGAGCCGCTGCCCGAGCGCGGGGAGGAGCAGCGCACCTGCAAGACCCGAGAGTGACTCGTAGAGGAAGAGCGGATGGAACGTTGCTGCGTCGCCGATTGCTGCACATGAGACGCCGACCGCCCGATGGACGCAATCAATCGCGAGTCCCCAAGGAAGATCGGTTGGCGCACCGTAGAGCTCCTGGTTGAACCAGTTCCCCCAGCGCGCGATTGCCTGCATGACCAAGATGGCCGGACCGGCAACGTCGACCCAGCCCCACGGCTCTTGGCGCCATCGGCGCAAGATCACGACCAGGGCGATAGCTCCCGTGATCAGTCCGCCCGGCGCTCCGAGCCCCTCGTACGGCGGAATAATTGCGGCAATGGGATTTGACGCATAGAGGCGATCCCACGCATCAACCACGTGATAGAGGCGGCCTCCGGCAAGTGCCGCAATGGAGATGATGATCAGCCCGTCAAGGATGAGCTTCTCGTTCAACGAGCGGCGACGTGCCTCTCGGACCATAAAGCGATAGGCCACCAGCAGCCCTACGGCGTAGAGGAGGCCATACCAGCGAATGACCAGCGGCCCGACTGCGATCAATACAGAGTCCGGCGGCAGCGGCAACATTTAGACGTTGACCCCGATCAGCGATCCCACGGCGTACGTGATCGCCGCCGCAGCGGCCCCAATAGCGAGCTGGCGTAGCCCTGTGTAAATGGCCGACTTGCCTGTGAGGAGGCTCACAGCGGCGCCGACGCCGAAGAGTGTGACCGCCGTCAAGGCGATACTCACCAGGAGTGCAGTAAATCCGCTCAGCAGAATGAACGGCAAGAGCGGCACGAATGCGCCGACGGCAAAGGCCATAAACGAGAAGATCGCGGCGCCCCAGGGGGATCCTAGCTCCTCTGGATCAAGGCCAAGCTCTTCGCGAACGAGCGTCTCAAGGGCAATCTTCGGATCGGCCATGAGCCGCTTGGCGATCGACTTCGCCTCGTCATCAGGAAAGCCGCGCGCGTGATAGATCGCCGCAATCTCGGCCTCTTCCTCTTCGGGCATCGCCTCAAGCTCGGCGCGCTCCAGTTCGATCTGTCGCTCCAGTAGTTCGGTCTGGCTGCGCATTGAGACGTACTCGCCCGCCGCCATGCTGAACGCGCCGGCAAGGAGTCCTGCAACGCCCGCAAGCACAACGAAGCCACCCTGGCCGCTGGCCGTAGTTGCCCCCGCGATACCCATCACCAAGGCGGCATTCGAGACGAGGCCATCGGAGACGCCGAAGATCGTGGCGCGCACGGTGCCGCTGTTGCCAGCGCGGTGCCACGGCTCGCGAGCCTTCGTCTCTTCAAGAGCCCCGCGGTGCGCGGCATCGCTCTTTCCCGTGCCGGCGGCCTTGCCGGAGTCGAGTTCGCGCCAGATGTCGGCATGCTTCGCCTCATCAGCGGCAATCTCGGTGACCTCCGCAACGTCACTGTGGGCGCCGTAGACCTCCTCTTCGTATCCTTCGAGCGCCTTCACCATATCGCTCACGGCACGGGTGCCAAAGAGTCGCGCGAGGAGCGTGATCTGACGCACGCGCCAACTTGGGCGCTTGGCGGCGGGCACCTGCTCGCCGAGGCTGAGGAGCTTCGCCTCCCAGATGGCGGCGTGTCGGCGCTCGCTGGTGGCGATGCGCTCAAAGGCACTGCGACGCGCAGGGTCCTTCTCAATCTTGGCGAGGGCGTCGTACAAGAAGATTGCGTCACGCTCTAAGGCGAGACCGGCGAGGCTTGCAGCGCGATCCTTGATCTCTTGCATTGGGCTCCCCTCTTGCGCATACGTGATGCGCGTCGCCCCCATCGTAGCGCGCTGTGCAGGGCTAGGTCTGAAGAACTACCCACCCCTGATCGTCGACGCTCACCACGTGCACCGCGAGGGGAATCTCAGCGGGCGGGTCGAGTGGTTCGCCGCTCTCCAGGTCGAATCGCGAGAGGTGGAGCGGGCAGGTCACGGTCGGCCGGTCAACGGTGGCTGGCGAGAGAAAGCCGCGATCCAACTCGCAATACTCATGAGTGCAGACGCCGTCGACCGCCAACAGCTTGCCGCCGCGATTCACCACCAGGATGGCGGCACCACCTGGCCACGCGAGGCGCATTGTGCCGTCGGGAAGCTCTACTGCGGGGAAGAGGCGCTCAGCTGGCATGTGCGCCGGCTACGAGGCGAGCGCCGCGGGCTGCTTCGCCAACGCAGCATCGAGCTTCGCAGCAAGCACCTCGCGTAGGCGCTCAGCATCGGCATCGAGCGGGAGTGCGGCGACTACGGGCTCGAGGAATCCCATCACAATCGTGCGGCGCGCTTCGGCATCGGTCAGCCCGCGCGAGCGAAGGTAGAAGATCTGGGCTGGGTCAATTGGCCCAACGGAGCTCCCGTGCGCCGCGCGCTCGCAGTCCGGCTGGTCAATCCAGAGGGATGGGATCGCCACACTGCGCGCCGTCTTGGAGAGGAGCATGCCGAACTCACCGAGGTACGAGTTGGTGCCGCGTCCGCTGCGCGGAATCGTTGTGACCCCCTTGATGTAGCCGCGCGCGTTCCCTGCGAAGACGCCCTTCGCCAAGAGGTCGCCGACCGTCTTCTGGCCGGAGTGCAAGCTGTAGGTCGTGAGGTCGTGAATCTGATCGCCGGCGCCGAAGACCACCTCAACCTGGCGAACGCCAGATCCATCACCCGAAAGCAGGTGATCGATGCGTCCGCGCACCAACCGTGCGCCGACCTGCGCCACGGTGAGCTGCAGCTGTGCCTTCTCGCCAAAGGTGTGACGACGGACCGTCACATAGGCGCGGTCTTCAGGGAGGTCTTGAATGGATGAGAGGGCCAACGATGCGCGGGCGCCGAGCGTGACCTCACTGCTGGTTGCCAAGAGTGAGGTGGCGATGCCAGCCGCGGCGGCACTGCCACTGATCTCTTCGACGATCGAGGCCTGTGCGCCATCGCCAAGGTTCACGGCGATGCGAGCAAGGAGCGACGAGCCAGACTCTGGGGCGACGACGCGAATGACGATCGGTGCGGTCAGTCGTCCGGCGTTGAGGGTGATCGAGACGCCGGTGTTCCAGAGTGCGGCGACGAGTGCAGCGGTGCGGTCTTCGCTGGCGCCACCCATTGGTGCGGATAGGTTGAGTGGCGTGGCGCTCAGCCCAGCGGCGGTTGCCTCCGCACCGAGGTAGGCGCCAACACCGGCACTTGAAATTTCAATGACTGCAGCGGCGCCCTCTGGGAGTGCGGCGGCGGGAAGTGCTCGGATCTCCTGCGGTAGGACGGCGGGCGCGGCGCGCTCTACCTCCGCCGCTCGCAGGTCGACGTATCCGGTGAAGAGCAGGTTCGACTCCGTTGGCAGGGCGTGAAACGCGGCGAGTGCCACTGTGCGCTCAGACAGGCCAGCGCCCCCTGGGCTGAGCTTGGTGATCATGTCGGTTGTCGCCCACTCAAGGGGGAGATCAGCGAGAGCGCGGCGGGTCACCCGAGGGCCCCCTCCATCTCGAGTCGAATCAGGCGATTGAACTCAAGGGCGTACTCCATCGGCAACTCTTTGGTGAAGACTTCAAGGAAGCCCTGAACGATAAGGTTTGTCGCCTCGTTCTCCGTCATCCCGCGGCTCATCAGATAGAAGATCTGATCATCGGAGACGCGACCGACCGTCGCCTCGTGGCTCATCGAGGTGTCGTCTTCTTGAATATCGATGTATGGATATGTTTCGGAGCGGCTCCCCTCATCGAGGATCAGCGCATCACAGCGCACGCTGGTGGTCACACCGGTTGCGCCAGGCGCCACGCGAACGGTGCCGCGATAGGTTGCGACGCCGCCATCCTTGCAGACCGACTTACCAACGATACGGCTGGTGGTGTTCGGTGCAAGGTGCACCGCCTTCGCACCGGTGTCCTGATGCTGGCCCTTCGATGCAACAGCAACCGAGACGATCTCGGCGTGCGCCTTCTCGCCGAGCAGGTAGATGCCTGGGTACTTCAT
>JBAXLC010000019.1:0-11918 GCA_037135015.1 bacterium
CCCCGGCCACGAGACGTCGACGGCAACAGATGGCTCCGTGAATGGGTAATACCCTGGCCGGAACCGTGTACGCGCGGCAGAACCGAAGAGGCCCTTCGCCAACTCGTCGAGGATTCCTTTTAGATCGGCGAGCGTCGCACCGCGGTCAACAAGTAGCCCTTCAACCTGATGGAACTCAAAGCCGTGGCTCGCATCAACCGCCTCGTAGCGGAAGCAGCGCCCCGGAAGAATGACGCGAATCGGCGGGCCACCGGCCTGCATCGTGCGGATCTGTCCTGGCGATGTATGTGTGCGCAGTAGTCGTCCTGGCTCCTGTAAGTAGAGCGTGTCCCAAAGGTCGCGCGACGGATGATCCTCTGGAATGTTCAGCAACTGGAAGTTCGTGACGTCGTCTTCAATCTCTTGCCCTTCGGCAACAACGAAGCCGAACGAGGCCATGATCTCGGCAATTGCCGCGATCGTCTCTGGGATTGGATGCAGTGAGCCGAGGCGCGGGGCTGGACCTGGTGTCGTGGCATCTACGCGCTCCCGCTCAATGCGCTCCAGAAGCTCACCGGCCGAGAGGGCGACACGTCGGGCGCTGACGGATGCATCGATCGCGGCGCGCACCTCATTGGCAACGACGCCGATCTTGGGGCGGTCATCGGCTGGAAGGGCGCCAATCCCACGGAGGACTTCGGTGATTGCGCCCCGCTTCCCCAGGAGCGACGAGCCAAGCTCGTCGAGTTCGGCGGTAGAGGCGGCGGCAGCAATGCGCGTTGCGGCGTCAGTCTGCAGTGTGCGGAGTTGTTTCTCGAGCGCTGCGAGGTCCACTACCGCGGACCGAAGGGGCTAGGCGCGCTTCGCTGCGACCGCGACCGCCGTGAATGCCGCGGCATCGCGAACAGCGAGGTCGGCCAACATCTTGCGGTCAATCGCAATGTTGTTGCGCTTGAGGCCGGCGATGAACTGCGAATAGGAGATGCCGTTGAGGCGTGCCGCCGCGTTGACGCGGTGGATCCACAACTCACGCATCTGGCGCTTGCGCTGCTGTCGGTCTCGCGTTGCGTAGGCAAGTGCGTGCAGGAGGGCTTCGCGGGCTGGACGAATGAGCTTGCTGCGTGAGCCACGTCGCCCCTCAGCGGCCTGAAGCAGGCGCTTATGGCGCTTGTGTCCGGCAACTCCGCGCTTAACTCGTGCCATTTTCTACTCCTCTCGTTATCGCTCAGCCGCCGTATGGCAGCAGGCGTGAAATCTGATTCTTGTGGGTGACGCCGAGGACCGCCTTACCCGCATAGCGGCGGATGCGTCGGGACGACTTGATTTCAAGGTGGTGGCCACGCCACGACTTCACGCGGATCGGCTTCCCTGAGCCGGTGAATCCGATGCGCTTCTGCGCGCCCTTGTGCGTCTTCATCTTTGGCATGGTTACTCCCCTTCGAGGGCTGGTACGGCCGGCTCATCGGTGCCGGGTGCCGGGGTCGTCTGACCCTTCTGTCGGGGTAATGCTACCAGTTGGATCGAGAGGAAGCGTCCTTCGAGGAGGGAGGGGCGCTCGAGCTGGGCCACATCGGCCAATCCCTGCACAACTCGGTCCAAAATGGCCCGGCCAATCTCTGGGTGGGTCATCTCGCGGCCACGGAACTTGACCGAGAATTTCACCCGGTCGCCCCCGGAGAGGAACTTATGGGCTTGGCGGATCTTGGTCTGCAGGTCGGCATCCCCGATCTTGGGGGTGCAGCGAAGCTCCTTCAGGTCGGCGGTCTTCTGACGCTTGCGGGCGTCCTGCTCCTTCTTCTGGGCCTCATACTTGAACTTGCCGTAGTCGAGGTACTTGCAGACAGGGGGCGCCGAGGTTGGGGCGATCTCTACAAGGTCTAGGCCGCGCTCCTGTGCCTGGCGCAGGGCTTCGGGGGTAGCGAGGACACCGAGCTGGTTCCCCTCTTCATCCAGAACGCGAACCTGTGGGACGCGGATCTGGGTATTGATGCGTAGATCCTTAATCGGTCAGACCCTCACGATCATCAGCCTTGGACCCGAGGACAGCGTCCTTGCGGGGGTACCGAGCGTAGCACCCTCAGGCGGTACGAGCGGCGGCACGCGCGGCGAGGGCGGCGGCGAGGGCCTCCCAGCTGGTTGCAGGCTCCTGGGTGCCATCGCGCCAACGCGGCGCTGCCCCACCGGCCTCAATCTCCTTATCGCCGACCACAAGCATGAGCGGCACCTTCTGCTCCTGAGCCAAGCGGATCTTGTTCTGCATGCGGTTGGACGAGTCGTCGATGCTGACGCGAATGCCGGCGGCGCGCAGTACGGCAGCACCCGCCGTCACAAATTCAAGGTGGCGGTCGGCAATCGGGATGATCACTACCTGCTCAGGGGCCAACCAGAACGGGAAGGCGCCAGCGTAGTGCTCGACCAAGATGCCGATGAAGCGCTCCAGTGAGCCGTAGATCGCTCGGTGAATGGCGATTGGGCGGACGCGCTCCCCCGCCTCGTCCGTATAGGTGAGATCAAATCGCTCTGGGAGCATCACAAGGTCAACCTGCACCGTTGCGGTCTGCCACTCGCGTCCAAGTGCGTCGCGCACGATGATGTCGATTTTCGGCGCATAGAACGCACCGTCGCCGGCGTTCAGGCGCCACTTTGCACCAGAGTCGCGCAGCGCCTTCTCGATCATTGATTCGGCTTTCTCCCAGAGTTTCGGGTCACCGAGCGCCTTGGCCGGCTTCGTCGAGAAGACAAATTCCACTGGCAAATCGAACCAGGCGTAAACCTCACGCACCTCTTCGAGGAGCGCGGCGACCTCGGACTCAATCTGATCTGGTCGCACGTAGATGTGGCCATCATCTTGAATGAAGTGGCGCACGCGTGTCAGGCCGCTCAGTGTTCCGGAGAGTTCGTTGCGGTGGAGTCGTCCGTACTCGGAGAGTCGGAGTGGTAGGTCGCGATAGCTGCGAGTACGCGTGCGATAGATGACGGTGCTCTCGGGGCAGTTCATCGGCTTCAGGCTGAACTCTTCGCCTTCGGACTCGATAATGAACATGTTGTCGCGATAGAGATCCCAGTGGCCCGACTGCTCCCAGAGGGTCTTACTGACGACGATTGGCGTAGAGATCTCCTGATACCCGCGCCGCTCCTGCATCTCGCGCATCGCACCTTCGAGCGTGCGCCAGAGTCGTTGCCCCTTCGGGTGCCAGAAAGCACTCCCGGGCGAGACGTCGTGGAACGAGAAGAGGTCGAGCGCGACGCCGAGCTTGCGATGGTCGCGCTTGCGGGCCTCATCACGGCGCCACAGATACTGGTCGATCTGCTCTCGGGTCTCCCACGCGGTGCCATAGATGCGCTGCAGCATCGGCCGATCGTTCTTCCCGCGCCAATACGCGCCAGCAATGGAGAGCAGCTTGAACGGACCGATCTTTCCGGTGCTCTCTACATGCGGCCCGCGACAGAGATCTTGGAATTCGCCGTGCTGGTACGTGGTGACGTTCGGAGCAGACTTCCCCTCCGCGGCGGCAGCCTTGGCGAGGTCGTCCATGATCTCAATCTTGAAGGGTTG
Source organism: bacterium (assembly GCA_037135015.1). GTDB lineage: Bacteria > Chloroflexota > Limnocylindria > Limnocylindrales > Limnocylindraceae > Limnocylindrus. The sequence goes on from JBAXLC010000019.1 coordinate 3,536, forward strand.
GTCTGCGCGCACCAGTGCGGCACGCTCATCGTCAAAGGTGTGCTCGGCGAGCCTGAACGTATGGTTCGCGGCGATGCTCTTCGCCATCTCAGCCTCAATAGCGGCAAGATCGTCGGGGGTGAGGGCGCGCTCTAGAAGAAAGTCGTAGTAGAAGCCGTCGGTGATTGCCGGGCCGATGCCGAGCTTTGCGCCGGGGAAGAGGCGCATAACCGCTTCGGCCATGACGTGTGCGGCGGAGTGCCGCATGCGGCTGAGATTGTCGCTCGCACCGGCATCGAGCAGTTCTTCGGCGGAGCCGCGCGCGGGCGCTTCGAGGATCTCGTCGATCTCGACGACCTCTGCTGCCGCTGCCTCGTCTGCCATCCCTTGGACCCCTCTCCGCGCCTCTCGGTACTGGTGGGCGGTACAGGACTCGAACCTGTGACCTCAGCCATGTCAAGGCTGCGCTCTAACCAACTGAGCTAACCGCCCAAGGAGCCAGAGAATAGCCGATACACTCCCCCGCATGATTGACCGAGTGAACCCAGCCGCCTCAACCCCGCTGATCGTCTGTGTGGGCGACCTGATTGACGAGATCGCCGTGCGGCTAGACGCCCCGTGGCGACGAGGCTCCGACGCCGCCGCCCAGATCACGCGGCGGCGCGGTGGGAGCGCCGCCAACGTTGCCGTGGCCGCCGTGGCCGCTGGGGGCGCAGCGCGCTTCATCGGCGCTGTTGGTGAAGACGCCACCGCCGAAGCCCTTGCGGCCGCCCTCCTGCGCGCTGGGGTGGAGCCACTCCTGCAGCGCGGTGGCCGTAGCGCCAGCATCGTCGTGGTAGTTGAGCCTGATGGCGAGCGGACCATGCTCCCCGACCGCGCCGCCGCCCTCTCGCTGCGTGACCCGGGCCCAGCCGCCCTGAGCGGCGGATCATGGCTCCACGCCCCCGCCTATTCGCTCCTCGGCGAACCACTTGGGGAGACCACACGCCGACTCTTCACCCACGCCCGCGATTCGGGAATCCCCACATCACTCGATGCCTCATCGGTTGGTGCACTCAGTATTTGGGGGGCTGAGGAGAGTCGCCGCCGCTTTGCCGAGCTCGCCCCAACGCTCTTGTTTGCCAACGAAGAGGAGTGCGACTACCTCGACCTCATTGATCGCCCGCTCCCAGGCTCCATCCTCATTGCGAAGCACGGGGCAGGGATCGCTGAGGTGCGCGCTGCGAGCGGCGAGCAGATTGCAGCGCTCCCAGCGCATCCACTCCCAGCGGGCATCGACAGCACGGGTGCCGGTGACGCGTTTGCCGGCGGTCTCCTCGTTGCGCGAGCACGCGCCGATTCGTGGGAGGATGCACTTGCCGCTGGCCATGATGCTGCCGCGGGTCACCTGCAGCGACAGGCGGTCGAAAGCGACCAGAGGGAGGCTTCGTGAACGTCCGCCAGTCTGTTGAAGTAGCCGCTGCACTTGCCTCTGGCACACCCGTTGTGGCCCTGGAGTCAACCATCACCTCAAAGATGGGCCTCCCCGCCCCCTACAACCGTGCGTGCTTTGATCGTGTTAACGCGGCGATTCGTGCGGCTGGTGCAATCCCTGCCGTCACCGCTGTCATCGACGGTGAGCTCTGGGCGGGCATCGAGCCACACCACGAAGCGCTCGTCCTCGCCGCCGAAGAGAAGCTCGCCGAGCGCGATCTCCCTGTCGCGATGGCGGCGAAGCGAACTGGCGTTACCACTGTTTCTGCAACGGTCACGATCGCAGGCCTCGCTGGCATTCGTGTCTTTGCAACGGGTGGCATCGGCGGTGTGCATCGCGGCGCCGAGCTGAGCTTTGATGTGTCATCGGATCTCGGTGCGATGTCGCGCCATCAGGTCATCGTGGTGAGCGCGGGCGCCAAGGCGTTCCTCGATCTACCGAAGACGCTGGAGGTGCTTGAGACGCTCAGTGTTCCCGTGATCGGCTACCAGACGAACTGCTTCCCCGCCTTCTGGAGTCGGAGTAGCGGCCTCGCGCTGAGCCATCGCGTTGAGAGCGCAACGGAGATTGCCGCGATTGCACAGGCGAACGCCGAACTCGGTTGGCGTGGCGGCATGCTGGTAGCAAACCCGATCCCAGCTGACGCTGAGATCCCGGCGGCAGAGATCGCCGACGCCATTGCCACTGGACTTGCTGAGGCCGAGCGGGCTGGAGCAATTGGTCCGAAGGCCACACCAAAGATCTTGGCGGCAATCGCCGCCGCTACAGATTCGCGGTCAATTCCCGCTAATCTCGCACTGGCGGAGTGCAACGCCCGCCTCGCTGGCGAGATCGCCGTCGCCCTGCTCCGCGGCTAAGGGCTATTCGAGGTCAGGGCGAGCTACGCGCCGCGGCCCACGCACGATCGACGCGATCGCTACGGCCACAATGACGACACCGACGCCAAGGAGTGTGTTGGTTGCCCCAACCGCATCAGCAATTGGCCCGACGGCAATGATTGGCACAAAGCTGCCGAGGCTGACGAGCATGTTCAATACGCCAAAGACGCGTCCACGCACCTCCTCTGGTAGCTCCTCCTGGAGCGCAGTTTGCGCGGGAATTGCGACAAGTCCATACGAGACTCCGGCGAAATAGGCGACGAAGATCACCGTCGCGAGGGTCGAAGCGCCAGCATCGAGCGGAAGTTCTCCTAGAAGCTGCGCGCCATCTGAAATTGCGAGGCTGATCGGTACCGCCAAGGCGAGCAGCGCCAAGCCAGCGCCGACGCCGATGAGTCCGCCTTCAATGAGCCGACGGCGTGGCAGGTTGGAGCCCCAACTGTTGAGCGCCAGAATGCCAGTCACGACACCGAGGCCAATCGGCAAAACGACCAACCAGAAGTCGCGAGCATCAAGACCGAGGGAGTCACGCACGTAGTCGGGACCGAGGACTCCCATCACCCCCACAACGCTGGCGGCGATCGAGAGGTAGGCCAGAGACCAGAGGACTGAGCTGTGACGCCACATAAAGCGGAGTCCTTCGACCAGCTCGCTCGTGGTTGTTCGCGTGGCTTGTGTCGTATTGGATCGAATATTGCCGGCAAGTTTTGGAGGTGGTGCTGCTGGGAGCCCGAAGCAGAGAAGTCCTGCCAACAGGAAGAGAACGGCGACGAGCGTGATGGACGCCTCTGGACCCGCAATGCGCACAACCGCTGGGCCCAAGAGTGCAAATCCCAAGGCGAATGCCGCATTCAAGGTGAAGGTGAACAGCCCATTCGCAGAGGTGAGCTGTTCCCGACGAACAAGAAGTGGAATCATCGCCAGCTCGGCGGGGGCGAAGAGGGTCGTCATGATGCTCGCCAAGATGTTCAGCAGGAGCACAACGCCGAGAGAATCGACGCTGCCGAGCATCAGGAAGAATGCGCCGGCACGGGTCAGGTTGGCGACAATCAGCACCAGCCGCTTGTCGAGTCGGTCGACCCACACGCCAGCGATTGGTGAGAGGAGAACAGCGGGAACCAGGAAGCTCAGGAAGAGTGCGCTGAGCGTTGAGGTGAAACCACTTCGCTCCGCAACGAGCACCGTGAGCCCGTAGAGCACGACGTTGCCACCAATCTGGGTGAAGAGCTGGGCGATCCAGAGGCGCAGGAACGCCCCGTTACGCAGCACCCCGACATCGGGCGGCTGCTGGAAATCAGGGATCTCCTTCTGCATCCGTGATGCTTCGCCCATCGTGCCCTCCTCTTCCGCTCGTCTCATGGTGCCCCCGGCCGGAATCGAACCGACGACGCCCGCCTTAGGACGGCGGCGCTCTATCCACTGAGCTACAGGGGCCCCCCGTAGGGTATCTGAACGCGGCGTGGGAGAATACCCGCATGGAGCAGCCCCTCATCACGCTCTACGGTCGCCCAGGATGCGAACTCTGCGAGAGAACAGAGGCGATCGTGCGCGAACTCATCAGCAAGGGTGGCTCACGCCTTACGCTCAGCATGGTGAACATCGAGGAGGACCCAGCGGTGCATGCGCGGCTTTTTGAACAGATCCCCGCACTTGAGATTGCAGGGAAGTTCCTACCGCTCGCCCTCAGCCCGATGCAGATCGAAGCACATCTGCGCAGTGCCCTAGGTCAGGTCGATGGAGAGCGTTAACGCCCTCACGGCACTCTTTGCTGGCGCGCTGAGCTTCCTCTCGCCCTGCGTCCTCCCAATCGTCCCCGCCTATCTCGGTCGACTCGCTGCACTAAGCGCCGGCACATCACGCATGCGTCACGCCCTCCTCTTCACCTGTGGGTTTAGTGCGATCTTCATCGCCCTCGGGATCAGCGCCGGATACGTTGGCGGCGCAGCCGGACGACTCCTGCCCATCCTGCAGATTCCCGTGGGTGTTGCCGTGACCATTGGCGGCCTGCATCTGGCTGGACTCCTGCGCATTCCGCAACTCGACCGCATGCGTGCACCCGCACCGATTCTGCGCGGTGGCTACCTCGGTAGCTTCCTGCTCGGCGCCGCCTTCGCGATCGCCTGGACGCCCTGCATCGGTGTTGTCCTTGGTGCGATTCTCGGCATCGCGGCCGCTGGGAGCAACCCTGCTGGCGCGGCGCTCCTGCTGGCCCTCTACAGCCTCGGACTCGCACTCCCCTTCTTGGCCCTCGCCGCCGTCGCGGATCGCAGCCCTGCGGCACTGCAGCGACTCCTGAGCCGACTCCGTGGCGGCACACGCCTCGCGGGCATCGTTGGTGGACTGCTCGTTGCGGCGATTGGCGTACTGATTGCGACTGGCGGAATCACGGTGCTTTCACGACTACTCCCAGGGCTCCCCGGCCTGTGATCGGGCCGTTTTCGCGACGCAGCATCGGAACGATCGGAGTGGCAGCCATGCTACTGGCTCTCCTCCTGCTGCTGTCACGAACGAATATCCCAACAGGAGCCACAACGCCGACCGACCTCTACATCGTTGATCCAAACGCCGCGGGGATTGAGGTTGGCGCAACTTTTAGGATCCCTGCAGAGCAGCCGGTCGCGGGTGGAGGTGTCTTTGCAGACGCACAGGCGGCACTACCCGCCCCACGACTGGTGATCGTTGACCTATTTGCCACCTGGTGCCCGCCCTGCCAGCAGGAGACCCCCGTGCTGCGCTCGCTCGCTGCGACGTACGGTGATCGCGGTCTTCAGGTGATCGGCATCTCCGTCGGCGAACTCTCGTCCACCGTTGCGGCGTATGCCGAGCGCTACCAGCTCGGCTACCTACTCCTGGTCGACGTGAACAGTGAGCTATTCCGCGCCGCTGGAGCTGGTGGGATCCCAACCAAACTGATTCTCGATGCTGATGGGCGCGTCCTTCGCGTGGTTACGGGGCCACTAACGCGCGAGGCGGCCGCCGCACTGGTCGAGGAGCTGCTCCCTACTCGCTAACGAACCGGAAGCGGTCGCGGTCAGCCACGATCCGGCCAATTGGTGCCTGCACCTCGTGACTCATGGCCACCAGCCACTCACCCGCCGCCGCCTCAGCAAAGATGGAAGCCTTCGCGTCAACAGAGACCCACGCCTCGTCGTCGTACGCCGTCACCCAGCGCGGGTTCGCCTGCCACGGGCGCATGAAGAGATCACCCAAAAAGAGGAGCGTGCGCTCACGACCGCGCACGATGGTGGCCTGGGAGCCTGGCGTGTGCCCGCCAAGTCGACGCAGCGTGATCGTTGGAGTCAACTCCAGCGTGCCGTCAAATGAGCGGGGTGCCGTAGCGCCAAAGAGGCGCGTGAGGCCAGCAACGTCATAGGCGGCGCGGGCACGCAGTGAGCCGCTCGCCACGGCCGCGATCTCGCGATCGGGGGCGACGATCTGGGCCATGGGAAACGCAGCGTCGCCGTGCTGGTCAACAAGCCCGCCGGCATGATCGCGGTGCAGGTGGCTCGGCACAATGCTGGCGATGCGCTCCACATCGATTCCAGCGCTGACCAACGCCTCACGAGCAGAGCGTGAATCGGTATCCGTATCGCTCACGTACGCGCCTGCTGGCACTGCTCCAGTTTCTAGAAGCACCCCACCGCTGGCATCGCTGATGTGCAGAATATTGAGCGCCTGCAAGAGGCGGGATCGCGCATCAAGTTCGTTGGCGACCATCGGCGCCCAGGTCTCCTGGGGCACTGGGCCGAAGATCGCCCCTGCATCGCTCCAGAAGGTTCCGATGCGGAGCAGGTCGACGGTGATCCCACCGAGATCAATGCTGCGTCGTTCAGTCACGAGGCTTGGCAACCCTCGCTCCGTCATGCGCCTGCTGCTCGCCATCAAATCCAACGTGCGCTGCGGATGCTGTTGGCTCTGTTTGGCCCTGGTAGCGGCTGCGCAGTTCACTACTCCCATACGGTCGCTCAACCTCTGAGGACATGCGGTGGAACGAGATCTGGCCGATACGCATCCCTGGGTAGAGCGCGATCGGCAGACGGGCAACGTTGCCGAGCTCCAAGGTGAGGTTCCCCACCCAGCCTGGATCAACGTAGCCAGCCGTGGAGTGAATCAGTAGACCGAGTCGCCCGAGTGACGACTTGCCATCAAGGCGACCGAGCAACGAGTTTCCCAACGAAATCTTTTCGCGTGTTTGGCCAAGCACAAATTCACCTGGATGCAGCATGAACTGCTCGCCATCAGCAACGCGCTCGATCTCGGTGAGGTCGGGCTGCTCTACGCGCGGATCAATGAAGCCGTACCGGTTGTTGCGAAAGACACGGAAGGTTCCGTCAAGGTGCAGGTCAACCGAAGCCGGTTGCACATCCACCGCATCAAATGGCGCAATTGCGATCTCGCCTGCGGCGATCGCGGTCAGGATGTCGCGGTCCGAAAGGACGCTCATACCTCGGCCTCTACAGATCGAATTCGGCGCTTCCCCTTCCCTGCGCTCTTCTCGGTGAGGAGCTCATCTACTTCCCGCTTGAGCGTCTCGAGGTCTTCAAACGACTGGTAGACGCTCGCGAAACGGATGTAGGCGATCTGATCAATCTCGCGAAGTGCCGCCATCGTTAGCGCACCAATGCGCGCAGAGGAGAGCTCTGTTGCGCCGCTGGCCCGAATCTGTGCCTCGATCGCCTCAACGGCGCGCTCGGGGGCATCGACTGGTACCGGGCGACGCGTCAGCGCGCGGCGTAGACCTTCGAGGAGTTTCTGGGAGTCGTACTCCTGGCGCTCGCCCGAGCGCTTGATCACGTAGAGCTTTGCAAGCTCGGCACGCTCATAGGTGGTGACGCGTGTGCCGCAGATGCGGCAGGCACGGCGACGACGAATCACGGCGCCGTCATCAAGGTCGCGCGAATCAACGACGCGCGTATCCGGCTCCTTACACGATGGGCAACGCACCCTCGCTCCTCCTCACCTTCGCGCAGCTATGCGCTGAACCACCGCAGGTTGCGGTCTCTGGGAGAGTCTACACACGATCTTGTGTGCGAAGCCGCGTCGCGTGGGGCTAGGAGCGGTCGCGCTCTCCAATTGCGTCGCTGGCGTGCTCAAGCACGGGGAGCAGAATGGCCAGCCCGTCGCGCACCGCACCACTCCCGCCAGGAAGGTTCACGATGAGGGTCCCCTTCGCCACGCCCGCAAGGCCGCGGGAGAGGATTGCCGCAGGGGTCTGGGAGCGCCCCAGCATGCGAATGGCGTCAGGGATCCCTGGAATCAGCCGCTCGAGGAGCGGCGCGGTTGCGTCTGGGGTGACATCGCGCGAGCTCAACCCCGTTCCGCCAGCGGTCAAGATGACGTCGACGGTGCCGATGTACTGCTCCAGGGAAGAGCGGATGGCATCGAGCTCGTCAGGAGCCTGTGCGCGCTGCACCTCCCAGCCATGGGCGACAAGGGCCGCTGCGGCAAGCGTGCCCGCCTTATCTTCACGCTCACCGGCATGAATCGAATCGCTGACCGTGAGCACCAGAATCGATCGCGGCGTATCACTCATCTGCGCATACTACTGCTACGCGGCACCAACGAGGCTGCGAATGATCAGCATCGCGGCCCCCGCACCGAGGAAGAGGTTGAGCAACATGAATCGACGCCATGCGGCACGCGCCGCCTGATGCGTTGGGCGGCCTGCAACTAGCGGCAGAAGCGAAAGGATGCTCGCCAGCGGCAAGAGCGCCCCAATGCGCTGTAGCGGTTCGCCTTGCATGAAGAGCAGCAGCCCCGCCACGGCGTAGAGCGCGATGGCGAACCACCCGCCGCCACGAACGCCAAGTAGCGTTCCGACCGTCGCGATCCGGCTCCGTCGATCCGCATCAACATCCTGCAGCGCTCCCACCACATGGCTCCCCATGTTCCAGAAGAAGAAGGCCGCCAGCGGCGCAATCCAAGCCTGTTGGAACGCACCACCGAGTGCGAGGCCAGCAACCGCAGGGATCACAAAGTGCGTGGCGGAGATCACCGCATCCAAGATCGGTACGGCACGAGCGCGCACGAACCACGGTGCGCTGTACGCCGT
>JBAXLC010000020.1:0-11796 GCA_037135015.1 bacterium
CGGCTGACCATTGCGGAGGCGGCCGAGGCGGTCCGTCGAGGGGCCATCGTTGACGCCAAGAGCCTGGTCGCGATCGCCGCAGCGGAGCGTCTCGCCACCCGCTAGCCCCCGCACGGCTCGTGCGTAAGCCCCTCGTGAGTTGCGATATCCGCACCCCCACCCCCCCTACGGTGCTAGAATCGTACCCACAGCGGTCCGCACTGCGGAATCCGCAGAGAAGGATGTATGGAAATGGCAATCGCACCACTTCGGCACCTCGCGCCAACCTCAGCGCCGGCTCCCCATCGCGCGGAGCCACCCGTCGGGCCCACCGTTCAGATTGACCCTGCCCGCATTCGCGAGCTGACCGCCCGCGAGTCCGAGCGACTCGACGCCCGCACCCAGGCCTCCGCCGCCGCCTATGAGCGCGCCAAGCGCTCCCTCGTTGGCGGTGTCTCGTCGAGCTACCAGAAGCGCGCGCCGTGGCCGATCTACCTGGACCGCGGGCAGGGGCAGTACGTTTGGGATGTTGATGGGCATCAGTACCTCGACGTGCACAACGGCATCGGCAGCATGGTCCAGGGGCACGCACATCCGATCATCACCGAGGCCGTCGATCGACGCATCCGGCTCGGCTCGCACTTTGCCGCACCGACAGAGGACACCTACATCGTTGCGGAGCACCTCGCTGCGCGTTGGGGCCTCCCCCGCTGGCGTTTCGTGAACTCTGGTTCTGAGGCCACCATGGATGCGATCCGCCTCGCCCGCGGTATCACTGGCCGCGATGGCGTAATGAAGATCTTCGGCAGCTACCACGGCCACCACGACTATGTGATGGTTGACATCGGCCTCTCGATGTACGACGGCAAGGATCGCGAGAACTATCCATCCATCGCTTACGGCAAGGGGATCCCAGATTCCGTCACGCAGATGACGACCGCCGTGCCATTCAATGACGCTGGCGTTCTTGAGCGACGACTCACTGCGCTGCAGAGTGAAGGGCGCCTCCCCGCCTGTTTGATCATGGAGGCGGCAATGATGAACTGCGGCGTGATTCTGCCAGAGCCCGGCTACCTCGCCGATGTTCGACGTATCACCAAGAAGTTCGGCGTGGTCTGGATCGTTGACGAGGTGAAGACCGGCCTCACCGTTGCCGCAGGTGGCGCAACAGAACTCTTCGGCATGAAGCCAGACCTCGTCTGCCTCGCGAAGGCGCTCGGCGCCGGCATCCCTACGGGTGCCATCGGCGGCAGCGACGAGATGTGGTCAATGGTCGACTCCGGCGATGTGTATATGGTGGGCACCTTCAACGGCAACCCACTCGCCATGGCGGCGGCGCGCGCCAACCTGGAGCGCGTCATGACGCCAGACGCCTACAAGCATCTCGGTAGCCTCAACAGCCAACTCCTTGACGGCGCCCAAGGAATCATTGATCGCTACAGGGTTGCCGCCTACGCGGTGGGGATTCAGTCTAAGGGCGTCATCACTTTTGCCCAGTCGAAGGTTGTGGACTATGAGTCGTACAAGAGCGCCCAACAGAAGGAGATCATTGATCTCGTCTGGCTCTGGAATATGAACCGTGGCATTTTCAGCACCCCGGGTCGCGACGAGGAGTGGACGCTCTCAGTGGCGATGTCTCCCGCCGATGCTGATCACTACCTCGGTGTGTTTGAGGAACTGGCCGCCGAACTGTCGCGCTAACTCTCCTCGCGGAGGAGTCGCAGGCGCTCATTAAGCACGGCGGTCGCCGCACGAACGCTCCCCATTAGTTGCAGCGTCGCCACCAGGGTGAAGGCCCCGCCTGCGATCATGATCACACCCCTCACCCGCTGGGCGGTAACGATGTCAACGAGTTGTGCCTGCACGTTCGCGTTCAGCGCTTCACTAATGCCGAGTGATGGCTGGGCGTACACCCAGGGTGCTGCTGCGCCGCCCAGCAACCACGCGCCAAAGAGTAGTGCGGCGATTGCGCCGCCGTTGGCAAACGGGCCATCGGTGATCAGGCGCGCCACGCGTGCGCGGCGCACGAGTAGCGCTACTAGCCCAACCCACACCGCATGCCCCGCGAAAACGAGGAGGGCGACGGGCGGCGCGGCAATGGACTGGGCGAGGAGGAGCGGCATCCACGGGAGTACCCCGGCCAGGATGGCGAGACGTCGCTCGCCACGCGAGAGCAGCCCCTCGTGTTGTAGGCGTGCGGTCCAGCCGAGGACGGCAAGGCCAGCGGCTACATCAAGGATCACCGCAATGAGGCGAAGGACAGAGAGGGCGAGTTGCTCACCAAGAATTCCTGGAGCTGAGGCGACGGGGTCGGCGGCGTAGGCCAGGATGTTGTCGCCGCTACGGAAGAGGAGCCAGCCGCGCAGCGCGAGCACCAGTGCGCTGGCGACGATGGCGCCGGTAAAGATGGTCTCGTTCTTCGGGAGGAGGCGGCGTGTGGCCACGCGCAGCGCCTACCGCGCCGTGCGCGCGCGTGCGCGTTGCTCTGCTGCCAGGAGAGCGCTCTGCAACTCTTCGCTGAGCTGTACCTTGGCGATCGCCTGGCGTAGCAGCACAGCCACCGCACTGAGGGTTACCCAGCCTGCGGCGACCCAGATCACCGCGTGATGTTCGGTATGGGAGCTGATGAGCCCGCCGATCCAGAGCGGCGCGACCAAGATGGAGAGTCGCGCAGCCCAGCGGGCCGAACCGCTGTCGGCGTTGGGTCTCGATGCTCCCGTGCCGCCGTGCGCCTCCGCGAAGCTCAAGGTGTGCCCAACCAGCAGGCGTCCAGGCTGGCCGAAGAGTGGGCCAGGGAACACCGTGAGCGCAACGGCGCGGTTGATGATGGCGAGTCCGACTGCGGGATGCGGTGCGTTCAGTGCGTGAGCGTTTCGCAGGCTGGCGTGGAGCCAACGCAGCATGAAGAGCCAGACCACTGGGATGACAATCAGCAGGAGCGTGTTTGCCATGCGTACCGTGCCGAATGCGCGCGTTGCATCCTCTTCCGTGGCGCGGTTAATGGCCACAAGGTCGAGCACCGAGAAGTAGCCCATGATCGTCCCCGCAGCAATGAGCGCTAACAGGGCCAACAGGAGGAGCGCACGTCGCGCCGTTGCCGCCTTCGTGGCGGCGGAGAGGTAAGGGGTCACTTGCCGCTAATGCCCTGTTGTCGCAAGAAGCGCATCAGCCCATCGCGCTCGAGGAGTGCGAAGCGTCGCAGCCGCGCCGCATCGACCGGTGGGATTCCATGCGCTGGATCGGCAATGTTCACGAGGAGTGCGTCGACTGCGGCAAGCATTGTTGTCGGTGAGCCCCAAAGCCCGAGTGAGGCGCTCCGGGTAACAAGGTCGCGCGCAAACGTTGCGTCCGCAGAGCCAAGTGCAAGGAGCGCGGTTGGCACTTGGGCCACATAGGGCGCAAGCAGCTCATGCTGCCACGGCCAAGCGAATCCACTCGCGGCAGCAAGTGTCTTGCGCACGCTCCCGTATCCGTCAGCGAGAAGGATGCGCGCCCATGCGGCACGCTTCGCCGCAACGTTTGGCGCTGCTACTTCGGCGGCAAGGAGCGAACGTTCGCCGCGGTCACTCGGATCACGCAGCGCCTCGGCTGCGAGCCGCTCCTTGATATTTGGCGCGCCAAACGATGCTGCGCGCACAAGGAGCGACCAGCGGTGATCTTGATCAATCTCGACGCCGTCGAGTGGCGTCTCGCCCACAGCAACCTGCCAGGTCTCCTCAACATCGCGTGGCGTGACCGACGCCATCACCATGACGCGCGACCAGACGATACGCATCCCCTCGCTGCCACCGCGGGCGAGACGCGCACGTGCGGCATCAACGATGAGGCTCCCCCAGCGCTCGCGCTCGCCGTCAGGGAGATAGCGGAGCAGGAGGCCACTCAGCGTTGACTCCACAACGCCCTGCACGATGGAAGAGTCAACTTCATGCGGGAGGCGGTCAATCAGCAGTTGCGCGTAGCGTGCCGCCGGGTAGCGGCCGTCGCGTACGAGCTCGTACATCGCCATCCAGGTGAGCTGGCGCAGGAGCCCGTCAGGGATCGCCTCGAGCCGCGTCTCGGCGAAGCGGAGCGCTGCCTCGTCGAGGGCGAGCTTACCGACGGCGAGATCATCGTGATTCGGAATCACGGCAAGCGGGAGTGGCCGTCCGGCGGCGCTCGGCACATCGGTGCGCGCCCCTGTCACAAGGGCTTCATGTGACTCGATCGTCACAGCCTGCGCATCGCCCGGGTAGAGGAGGGCGACGCGAAGGAGGTGTTCACGCAACACGTTGTCCCCCGAGACGACCTCTTGGGTGACCGTCAGACTGCCGATCGTGCCGCTAGCGCTGGGGGTAATCAGGGCGCCGAGGCGATTTGGTCCACTGGTGCGCAGCCACTGTGCCGACCAGTCGGCGAGTGAGACGCCACTCCCCTCCTCAAGCGAAGCTAGGAAGTCGGCGAGGGTGGCGTTGCCAAACGCGTGTCGCTGGAAGTGCAGGCGCAGGCCCGCAGAGAAGCCGGCTCGGCCGAGGCGGGCGCCGAGCTGCTTGAGCACGGCACCCCCCTTGCCGTAGGTGATTCCGTCGAAGTTCAGGAAGGTTTGGTCCGTATCGGCGACGGTACCGGCGATCGGATGCGTTGTTGGCGAGTCGTCTTCGACCAGCGACCAGCGCTTCAGCTGCACGTTGAACTCCTGCCAGGCGGTCGTGTGCTCCGACCCTTCGGTCAGGCAGAGGGCGGCGGCATAGGTGGCGAAGGATTCGTTGAGCCAGAGATCGTCCCACCAGCGCATGGTGACCAGGTTGCCGAACCACATGTGGGCGATCTCGTGGAAGACCACCTCGGCGAGATCGGTCAGGTCGCTTGGTGTTGGAGTGCTGAGGAAGATATACCGCTCCGTATACGTGATAAGCCCGACGTTCTCCATTGCGCCCACGTTGAACTCTGGGCAGTAGACGTGGTCAAGTTTCTCAAATGGGTATTCGCGGCCAAAGAGGTCACCGAAGTAGGTGAACGCTTGGCTCGTCATCTTCTGGAAGAGGTCGTACGAGAGGTATTTCTCTAGTGAGCCACGCGACCAGAGGCCAACCTGCACGGGAGTTGCTCGACCTGGAATCGGCACCTCAAAGCGTCGCCCTACGAATGGCCCCGCGGCGAAGCTAAAGAGGTAGCTCGCAAGTGGTGGGGTCTCGGCAAAGGTATGCAGTGTGCCGCTAGGTCCCTCGGGGCTTGTCGCAGTCTCGGCGCCATTTCCGAAGACGCGCCATGCGGCGGGCGCCACGACCGACAGCGAGAGCTTCCCCTTGATGTCGGGCTGGTCAAAGAGTGGCGCCATACGGTGCGCCTCGTACGGCTCAAAATTGGTGTAGACGTATTCCGCCTGATCCTCTGGGTCAATAAAGCGGAAGACGCCATCGCCACCGGTGTCGTAGGCGTTCTCGTACGACACCTCGAAGACATTTTCGGCACCCGGCTTCAGTCGGGCGGCTGGCAAGGTGAGGCGATACCCGTTCCATTCAGGTGACTCAATGGCCACGCCATTCAGCGTGAGGCTGTGGATGGTGCGTCCGCGGAAGCAGAGGAAGACCGGGCCAGTGTGCCCAGCGGCGAGAGTGAAGCGAGTAACGATGTGCCCACGGAAGGTTGCCGCGTTCGCGGCGAGATCGAGTCGGAGCGCGTAGCGGACATCGGAAACGGCGGCGGCACGGGCGCCAGCCTCAACCTGCGTCAAAACATCGCGGGCCTCGGCTCCTGGGGTTTCAATGGTTAGGCTCACCGCCAGATCCTAGCGCGTTGCTGGGGTGAGGGCGGCGCGCCAAGCGGTGAGATCCACCTCGCGGAGCCGCGGTGAAGCGGTGGCCTCTGATGGTCGCCCGCGCTTCCCAATCGGCTGCCCATCAATCTCGTGGATGTCGGCGGTGAAATCGATCGGCCGCACGCCCGAGATGGCACTTCCAACGGCATAGGTGTCCACGCGCGACCCTGCCGCCTTGAATTCAGCGATGCGCTCCAGTGAGAGGCCGCCCGAGATAACGATCTGCGCCGCCGTGGCCCCCGCCGCATCGAGAGCGGCGCGCACCTCTGCGACAAGGGTAGGGGTGACACCGCCAAGCTCACTTGCGCGATCGAGTCGCACGCCACCAAGCTTGCTCCCTAGGGCTTCAGCCACGCGCGCGGACTCCTCGGACTCATCGCGGAAGGTGTCAACGAGCACAATGCGTGGAACATCAGACTCGATCTGGCGATCGAAGGCGAGTGCGGCCTCAACGGTATCTCCGAAGACCAGCACCAGCGCATGTGGCATGGTGCCGACTGGTAGCCGGCCGGCGCGCGAGCTGCCAGCTGTCGTCGACGCGCTCGTCGCGCCACCAATGATCGCGGCGTAGTCGAGCCGATCCGCAATGTTCGGGTGCACGTGCCGCGCGCCGAAGGCGATCACGGGCGTTGGCGCAGCCGCATCAACGATGGCGCGAGCGGCGGTGGCCCATCCGGTGCCGTGCGCCATCATCCCCAAATACGCTGTCTCAAAGCGCGCGATTGATTGGTATGGCGCACGAATACGCAAGACGACCTCTTTTGCTTCAATTAGATCGCCATCCTTGAGCGCCCAGACGGCAGCGTTACCCGCGGCGACATCCGCTTCAAGTGCAAGAGCGAGAAGGCCCTTCGCCTCATCAATGCCGCAGAGGGTGGCCCCGGCACGGCGACAGAAAACCTCCATCGTGACGACGGGATTGCGCCCCTCCCCCGCGAGTACGCGCTCCGTGCGCAGGAAGTAGACATCGGCGTTCTCGCCGGTCAGGAGGGCAGGAAGCGGTCTCGGGACGGGTCGGGTGGGGCGATCAAGTTCAGCCATAGGCGAAGCATAGCCCTGCGGCGAGAGGTCGGAGGCTACCCCTCCAGGCGATCGGCGAGATCTGGGGCGGCGCGCAACAGGGGGGCATTCCGGCGCGGTGAGCCGTCGTCGGCGGGGATTCGGCCGCCGATCCAGATCCATGCGGCGGTCTCGTCGAGGAGGCGATCCGCAATCAGCACCGCGCGGGCGAGCGCCTCGATCAGATCGCCCTCGGTCGCCTGTTCGGCGCGCAGCTCAATGCTGAGCACCGGACGTCCATCTTCGGCAATGCCGAACTTTGCAAAGAGGTACTTGTCGTTCCACTCCAAGAGGCGACGATACGCCTTGCGCAGGCCGTCACCGAGTGGTGGCGCCAGATGTGCCCACACCACAAGGACGCCACCAGGGCGTGCATCGTGAATGAGTGAGAGGCGCAAGCCACGTCGGCGCTCCCCATCCAGCTCCAGGTCCCACACCGTTGCGTCATCGCGTCGGTGCGGCGCGGGTACTACGACACCATGCCGTTCAAGCAGCGCGGGGATCGACGCGACCTGCAGGAGTGTCATTCGCCTACCGCGCCGTGCGGCGCTGGTTCCAGGTGCGCCCAGCCTTGATCGTTGCGCCAGCCTTCACGCTGCCCGCGTCGGGCCAATCGCTGAGGCTGGCCTCAGCATCTACCAGCACATTTCTGCCAACGGATGCATTGGCTGGAACTTCAGCCTGCTTGCCAATAACGACGAGCCCGGTCGCGAGCATCTCAGGGTTCGCACGGTTCGGTGTGCCTGGCAGCTCGCCAACGCCAACTTGTGCGTCGCGCCCAATGCGTACCTCTTTGTCGATGATGGCGTGATCAATGACGGCGCCAGGTCCAATCATGGCATCGAACATCACGATGCTGTCACGTACCACCGCACCGCGCCCAACGTGCACGCCAGGTGACAGGACACTTCGCTCCACAATCCCTTCAATCACACAGCCGTGTGAAATCAGGGATTGCTCGACGCGGGCATTGGCGCCGATTCGTGCGGGGGCCCGCTCCTCGGAACGGGTGAGGATTAGCCAATCGCGTTCGTAGAGGTCGAGCTCGGGCTTCGGCTCGAGGAGTGCCATGTTTGCGTCGAAGTATGCGGGGAGGGTCCCCACGTCTTGCCAGTAGCCGCGGAAACGGTGGGCCATCACCTTTGCGCCACCGGCGAGCATTGCTGGCAGCACATCAGCGCCAAAGTCGGGGCGCGACTCATCGAGCCACGCGGCCAGCGCATCGGCGGTAAAGGTGTAGATCCCCATGCTGGCGAGGCGACTGGTTGGCCGCTTCGGCTTCTCTTGGAACCCGGTGATGCGGCTCCGCTCATCCATATCAACGACACCCATGCGGCGCGCATCATCAAGGCTGACCTCGCGCACCGCGACGGTCACATCAGCACCGCTGCGGCGGTGCGCGGTGAGGAAGCGCTCGTAATCCATTTTGTAGATGTGGTCGCCGGCAAGCACGAGCACGGTCTCGGCACCGCTCGCCACCACTTCACGAAGGTTCTGCAGCACCGCGTCCGCCGTGCCGCTGTACCAGTTGGCGGTATTGCCACGGCCAACCTGCGGCTGAAGGAGTCGTACGCCGCCGATCGTGCGGTCGAGATCCCACGCTCGTCCGCGCCCAATATGATCGTTCAGGGATCGAGGGTTGTACTGCGTGAGCACCAGCACATCATCAATGCCGCTATTCACACAGTTTGAGAGGGTGAAGTCGATGATTCGATACTTGCCACCAAACGGCACCGCAGGTTTTGCGCGAACTCCGGAGAGCACGCCGAGCCGGTTCCCCTCTCCGCCAGCCAGGATCACCGCAACCGTGCGATCAGTACGCAGAACAGGCTCCCCCGGGTAGGTACTTCTGAATACAGACGTACTTGCCGTTCTGTAAGAGTGAGAGGTGAAGATGGGGTCCTGTGACATTTCCCGTTGAGCCAACGAAGGCAATCAGCTGCCCTGCCGCTACGATGTCACCCACCTTCACGCGCCACTTCGGCTGACTTGAAACCTTCCCATCGCCGATGTGTCCGTAGATTGAGACCATGCTCTTGGAGTGGGCGATCCAGATCCAGGCGAGCGGGCGCATCCCCTTCCACACCACGCAGTAGCTGCAAATGCCCGAGATCATGACCTTCCCAGCAGCCGCGGCATAGATTGGCGTTCCTGGAGCGGCCGAAATATCGAGACCATTGTGGAGATACGGATACCCCTTCGGGCAGGTTGAGCTCTTCGGATAGATTGGCCAACTCACGCAGCCGAACTTTTGCGAGATATATGGTCGACTTCCTCCAACTGGTTTGACGAAGCCTGATCCGTTATGCACGATCGGCCACGTCCAACCGCCCTGGTAGACGGTGGGGAGGCCAGAGCCGAACTGGCCCTTCAGGAGCGCGTTCACCGTTGCGGTGACACGCGCCTCTTCGGCCTTTAGGGCGGCGACGGCAGCGGCAAGCTTCTTCTTATCGGCAATGACCTTGTCCATGGCCGCCTTCTGCGCAGCAATCGCCTTCTTCTGTGCTGCGATTGCCGTCGCGAGACGCGCCTTAGCGGCATTCAGCAGAGTCACCTGCTTATCAAGCGCCGCCTTCTGCTTTGCGGCAGCAACGCGAAGCTTCTCAGTTTCGGCACGATTGGCTCGGACCTGATCTTCAATCTCCGCGAGACGCGCCGCATCTCGGCTAATGCCGTCCGCGAGCTTCACATCTTCTGCACCGAGAGTGTTGAACCCAGCGATGTCGAGCAGGATATCGGTAAAGCTCTGGCCAGAGAGCAGGATCCAGAGCGGTGGTGTCTGGTCGGCGATGTAGGCTTCACGCACTCGAGAGGCCAAGATCGCCTGTCGTGCTGCAAGGTCGCGCGCCTTCGCCTGTTGCGCCTTCACCAGTCGACTGATCTCTGTATCAAGAGCGTTCACTGCAGCGTTGAGCTTATTGAGTCCAGCCTGTGCCTGCTGCACGGCGGAGCTCAGTTGTGCCACCTGTGTCGTAATGCTCGTCAGTGTTGCGGTGTTCTTCGCCAGGGCAGCGCTTGTTGAGGCTAGCTGCGCGGTGAGGGCGCCC
Source organism: bacterium (assembly GCA_037135015.1). Classification (GTDB taxonomy): domain Bacteria; phylum Chloroflexota; class Limnocylindria; order Limnocylindrales; family Limnocylindraceae; genus Limnocylindrus. The sequence continues at coordinate 9,880 of JBAXLC010000020.1, forward strand.
TGTTGTGCGATGAGTGCGTCGAGTGCCTTCTGTTGGGCGGCAAGTTGTGCGGCGAGCGCCTTCTGTTGGGCAAGGGCGTCATCCAACGGGTCTCCGCGAACGGGTCCAGCCTGCGCCAAGCCGAGGCCAACAATAAGGAGGGGGATGGTGAGCAGGACGCCGAGTCGGGCGCGCCAGGTGCGTTGCTTCTGCGCAGGCGGGTGCTCCATGTGTGACCTCCTCTCCTCCGCTACGGAAAGAGTATCAGCCTCAGCGACGGACGCCACCCCCCATGGCCAGCTCAACGAGCGAGGTGTGCGCCGCTCCCGTGGAGCCGCGACCGGCGAACAAGGCAACGCTGCGGCGATAGGCGGTCCCGGCAATGTCGAGATGCACCCACGGCACGGTCACAAATTCACGCAAGAAGAGGCCGCTGCGGATCAGCGACGCCTCACGCGAGCCTGAATTCTGGAAGTCGGCCGACCAGGTCGACATGTTCTTCATGTAGGCCTCCGCCAGCGGGTACGGCCAGTAGACCTCCCCTGCTCGGCGCGCCGCGAGATGGAACTCATCAAGGAAGCCGGCGTCAGTGCCGCAGGTCGCGGCAACCTCGCCGCCATACGCGGAATAGGCGATCCCGGTGAGTGTGGCCACGTCAACAAGGTGCGTTGCCCCGAGCCCTCGTTCGGCGTAGTGCAACGCGTCGCCAAGGATGAGGCGCCCTTCAGCATCGGTGTTGGTGATCTCGACACGCTTTCCGTTAAGGGCTGTGACCACATCGCCTGGTCGTGTGGCGTTGCCGCCAGGCATGTTCTCAACACAGGCAGCGACGGCATGAATCGGGCGACCTGGGTCAAGCTGCGCAATCGTTGCTGCGGCTTCAAGCACGGCGATCGCGCCATTCTTGTCGTGCTTCATCTCTTCCATCTCGGCGGGTGGCTTCAGCGAGATGCCGCCCGTATCAAAGCAGACGCCCTTACCAACCATGGCGAGGCGTCGGCCAAGAGGATCTTTCGCGCCAGGCTTACCGCCAGAGAGCACGACGAGGCAGGGAGGATTCTTCGAGCCTTTACCGACGGCGAGTAGCATGCCAGCGCCCATGCGCTGCAACTGCGCCGCGGTGATGATGGTGGCGCGCAGACCAACGGAGCGTGCGCGATCGCGCGCCTCTTCGGCAATGCCGAGTGGTGGCATCTCATTCGCCGGATAGTTGGACCAGCGTCGTGTGCGCACCACGCCGCTCGCAATGATTTCGGCGCGACGAGCGCCCTCGTTTGCGGCGGCGAGATCGGTTCCAGCTGGAACGATGATCTCGAGCACGGTGAGTGCGGCTGGTTGCGCCTCAATCACGCTCTTCCCGCCGATCCCTTCGTGGAATGAGCCGTCAATGACGCCGCGCACAATGAAGTCTACGGCGATCACCGCAGCGTCGCTCTGCTTCGTGGCGTTCGCGGAGAGGCCCGCGCCGAACGATGCGCCACCCTCGGCGCGGAGCGCAGGCGCTGTGCTGGTCAGCGCAGCGATGATGCTGGTGGCATCGATGGCGAGTCGTGTGACCTTGCGTCCGGCGAGGCGACGCGTTGCCGCCGAGGCCCAGCGCTGCAGCTCTTGTCGTCCGAAGTCGGCGCGGGCGCCAGCACCAACGAGGAGGAGGTGATCAGCGGGAAGGCGGCCAGCGCTCGTCAACGTGCAGCTGTAACGGCTCCCTGTCCCCTCGCCGATCGCGCGGAGTGCAGCGATACATCCGCCGCTCTTGCTGTCAGCTTCACGAAGATATGGTGCGTCGAGCTGATCGCTAAAGACTGGGGTGACCAAGACGCCCGCCTTAGCCGCAGCGCTCTTGGCTGTGATGATGATCTTCATCTGATCCTCCTCGCGCGTAGGCGCCTACTGCTTGCTGATCTTGCGCCTGAGATAGCCGAGATGGCCACCCATGTC
>JBAXLC010000021.1:0-11710 GCA_037135015.1 bacterium
CGGGGGTTCACGATGAGCGGTGGTATCTGGGAGCTGCGTCGTGATGAGATCACTGGGTGGTGGTCGGCAACCGTCGTTGATCGTGAGTTTGAGCCGCAGCGATTCCATGAAGCGCGAACATCGGGTGCCCGTGAAGAGGAGTGTACGAACTGTGCGCAGTCTGATGCCGCAGCGGTAACGCGACGGGTGCTGCGCCAGGGCGCCTTCCACTCCGTTGGTACACGCATGGATGCCGCCGCTGGGGAATCTGGATTCCTCACGCTGAGCGATGTCGATCGCGCCGGATCCTGGTCGACGCTTATTGCCCCGGGTCGAGAGCATGGCGAGCTCGATGAGGTGCCGGTGGCTGTGGTGTCGGCGTTCTTGATGGCGATCCGCGATCATCTGCGCAGCGCGCGCGACCTTGGTGCCACCGCCTACATTCAATATGTTCGTAACGCAGGGGGTCAGGCGGGGGCGATGACCGATCACCTCTGCTTTGATGCGTACGATCTGCCGCAGGTGCCGCACCGACTTGCCGAAGAGATTGGTGGCGCGGCGCGCCTCTCCATTCGTGCCGGTGGGTGCGCCTACTGCCACCTGGTAGCCGATGAGTCGCACGGCGGGCGCCGCATGCTGCATCGCGATCCCTTTGGCCTGGTGGTTGCCCCCTTTGCTAGCCGTTCGGCGTTTGAGACGTGGATCATTCCGAACACCCATAGCGCCGACTTCGCCGATACCGATGCGGCGACGATCGCCGGATTCGCCGCCACTCTGCAGACCGCGGTCCGGGCGCTGCGGGCGATCGGTATGCCGCCGTACAACCTGATGCTGCACACGGCGCCCCTGCGCGAGCGCGTCGACGGCACCTATCACTGGCACTGGGAGCTCCACCCGCGCCTCCGCCCAATTGGCGGCCTGGAACTCGCCTCAGGCATCCCCGTGGTGCCGATCTCCCCTGAGGAGGCGGTTGCGGAACTGCGCCGCGCCCTGGCCTAGCCGCCCTGCTATCGTTCCGCAGCACCCGCAACGTGGTCGGCAGAGATCGGCCGGCGGGGCAAAGGAGTGAACCATGGCACGACAGGTGATGAACGCCGAAGAGATCCGCAGGGCTCTGACCCGCATCTCGCATGAAATCATTGAGAAAGAGGGGACCGAAGGTCTCGTCGTCGTTGGCATTCAGCGTCGCGGCGTGCCGCTTGCCAAGGTGATCGTCGATGCCATCAAAGAGCACGAAGGCGTCACCGTTGAATCAGGCACGCTCGACATCAGCTTCTATCGCGATGATCTTTCAACGATCGCCGTTGCCCCAGTGCATCGCGGCACCTCGATCCCTGGCGACATCACCGGCAAGACGGTCATCCTCGTTGACGACGTGCTCTATACGGGCCGCACCATTCGCGCCGGCCTTGATGCACTCATCGATTACGGTCGACCGAAGGCGATCCGCCTCGTCGCACTGATTGATCGCGGTCACCGCGAGTTGCCAATTCGTGCCGATCATGTTGGCAAGAACATTCCAACGACCAGTGAAGAGGTTGTGCGCGTGTGCGTGAAGGAGATCGACGGCGAAGACCTCGTCAAGGTGGAGCTGCTCGCCGAGCATCTCGCCGCGAACGAGGCGGCCGCCAAGGCGAAGGGCTGAGCCGGCACACGGAGGGTTGACGATGGTCACCCAGGCCGCCCCCGCCGAGGAGCGCAGCCGCCGCCATCTTCTTGACGTTGCGGGTCTCGATTGGCGTTCACTCCAAAAGCTCCTGACGAGCGCAGGCGAGATGCAGCAATTGCTCGATTCTCGTGCTGGTGGCAGTGATGCCCTGCGTGGTGTTGGCGTTACCACCCTCTTCTACGAGCCCTCCACCCGCACGCGGCTCTCGTTTGAAGCTGCCGCCACTGCACTGGGTGCCCGCGTCACCACCTTCAACGTCGCCACCTCATCCGTAGGGAAGGGGGAGTCGCTGATCGATACGGTGCGCACCCTTGAGGCACTGCGCACCCAGGTGATCGTGCTGCGCCATGAGCGCGCCGGTGCGCCATGGCTCGCCGCACGTCATTTTGGTGGGAGCATCGTCAATGCGGGCGACGGCTGGCATGCGCATCCAACGCAGGCGCTCCTCGATCTCTCCGTGCTCTCGCGTCACCTCGGTGACAGCGGCGGATCACTCGCCGGTCGCCGCATCGCCATCGTTGGTGACTTGCTGCATAGCCGCGTTGTGCGCTCCAACCTGCATACGCTCACCGCGGCCGGCGCAACTGTGCTGTTGACCGGCCCTGCGTCGCTCACCACCGGCTTCGCCGAACATGCGGCGTCGTTCCGCGGCACGCCAGGGAGCGTGCAGCTCGTAGCAACCATTGACGAGGCGCTGCAGAACGCCGATGCCGTGATGGCACTGCGCATTCAACGCGAACGACTCACCCCCGGTGAACTGGATTCGCTTGAGGCGTATCGCGCGGCATGGGGGCTGACCGAGGCGCGACTTGCGGCACTCGCGCCACGCGCGCTGGTGTTGCATCCAGGACCGATGAACGAAGGGGTAGAGATTGACGCTGACGTCGCCGATGGTCCACGCAGCCTCGTTCTGGAGCAGGTGCGCGCCGGGATTCCGATGCGCATGGCGGTGCTGCAGCACGTCGTGAATGAGGCGCGCGCATGACCGATCTACTGACCGTGAACTTTGCCGATCACTGGGTCGTTGATCCCGTCGCTGAGCTCGCCGGTGTTGCCTCGGTCAGCATCGTCGCGGGTCAGATCGTGTCGGTGACCTGGCGAAATGGCGAAGCGGCGGCGCGCGCCTGCTGGGCGGCGGGTGCGAACCCTGGCCCAAGCGATCCAACGGTTGCACTCCTTCCGGCGCTGATCGACCTGCATGCGCACTTTCGTCAGCCTGGGGCGAACGCCTCGGAAGATGTCGAGAGCGGCACACGTGCCGCAGCGCACGGTGGGTACGGCACGGTCGCACTGATGCCCAACACGGAGCCAGCCGCCGATAACGTGGAGACGCTGCGCGAAGCGATCGCGGGCCAGCGCCACAGCGTGCGGCTCCTTCCCATCGCCGCCGCCACCGTTGGTCGAGCCGGAACAAAAGTGAGCGACGTTGCGGCGCTAGGTAAGGCTGGTGCCGTCGCCATCTCAGACGATGGGAGCCCGATCGCCGATCGCGCCATCTTCCGCGCCGCTCTGCTCGCCGCCGCCGCTCCGGGGATTCCACTGATTGAGCATTGCGAAGAGCCGTCACTCACGGCCGGCGGCGAGGCGGCCGACGGGCTCGTTGCCTCGCGACTCGGCCTGCGACCTTGGCCTGCGGCTGGAGAGCTGCGTGCCGTGGAGAGCGCTATCGCCGCGTTGCGTGACGTTGCTGCCAGCACACCAACCGCTCGCCTGCACTTGACGCACCTCTCAACGGCGGCGGCGCTCGCGGCGGTACGTTCTGCACAGGGCGAGGGGATGCCGCTGACTTGTGATGTCACGCCGCACCACATCGCCCTCACCGATGGGTGGATTGCCGGTGATCGACGATGGGCCTGGGAGGTTGCCAGGGGTGACGAGCGCCTCGCCCCAACCGCTGATGCCTTTGATTCGAATCTTCGTGTCTGTCCGCCGCTGCGCGCCGCTGGTGATGCGGCCGCCTGTCGTGAGGCGTTGCGCAACGGCACCGCACTCGCGATCGGCACTGACCATGCGCCGCACTCGCGCGAGAAGAAAGAGGTGGAGTTCGGACTCGCCGCCAACGGGATCGCGGGCATCGAGACAAGTTTCAGCGTTGCGCTCGCCGCGCATCGCGCGGGGGAATTACCGCTCGCGACGATCGTCGCTGCGCTGACAACAGGACCGGCGCGACTTCTTGGCGTCGCGGCAACGGGTGTGACCCCGGGCGCTACGGCATCACTCGTGCAGATTGATCTCTCAGCGAGTTGGCGCCCGAGCCGCGAGACGCTCCTTGGGCGGAGCATCAACACGCCGTTGATTCATCGCGAACTCCCTGGCGTGGTGCAGCTGACCGTTCTAGAGGGCCGCCCTGCCTATCAGAGGTAAGTCGCAATCTGCGCCACAATAGGGGCATGAGTACGACACCAACGCCCGAGGTCATGCCCGAATACAAAGGGGGGCCACTCGATGCCGACCGCGGCCCCGGCCTCGGCTGCTTCTGGATACAGGCGGTGGCACTCGTCATCGCGATGATCTTGGCTCCCGTCTCGGCGGCGTTGAACTGGCCCGCCCCGATTGCCATCGGGCTCCTGATCCTTGTGGTCATCCTGCTCCTCCTCGTGGGTCAGACCTCAATCTTCCTGCTGCGCCTCGTGGCCGCCGATCGGAAGGGGCGCCGTGCACCGATGCGGAGCGCCACGAAGACGGTTGGGCAGCTCGAGGATGAGTCGAAGGGCGACAAGGGGAGCGGCGGCGTGGGAGAATCCCGCTGATGCCAGTACTTGCAACCTACTTCTCGATTCGACGGGGGCGCGACCCCTTCTTTAAGTTTTTCATGCGCACCCTCTTCCCGCGCACGGTGAAGGAGTACGAGAAGAAGTTCGGCATCAAGTTCATCGGCTGGTACAACGTTGCGCACGGTTGGGACTTTGACAACGTGATCATGTTTGATCTTCCCGACTACGGCACCCTCGACAAGCTCGAGGCCGACGAATCGTCACGCGCCCTTGGCCATCGCGCCGGCGAGTGGATGTTCGAGCGCCACCACTCCATGTTCCTTCGCGAGCGACTCTCTTCAGATCTGGAGTACACAGGCTGATGATCTTCGGACGCAAGCCAAAGGTTGAAGTCGCCCCTGTTGAAGGGGTGCCCGTAATCTCGCAAGATGCTGTGCGCCGCTACGCCGATGCTGCTGAGGCGGCCGGATCCGAACGACTTCTCGCCATTGAGCACGCAACCGAGCGGCTCAGCCGCTACCTGCGCGAACACCGCAACGTGCTGCAGACCGCGGGCCCACTGATTCTCGCGGGCACGGCTGACGCCGCAGAGCTCGTGTTGGAGCAGGAGGGTGGTTTCACCATGCGCTCAACGGATGCCGAGGGTGCGGCCTCAATGGATCGCGTCAGCATCTCTGAGGTGGTCGAGCTCTGGGGCGCCGCTGATCTCTACGATCGAATTGAAGCGGCACTGCGTGCAGCTGCTGGACTTGCGCCACGACCAACCGGTGCGATCGTGGCGGGCCTCGGCGTGGCCGGGGACGACCGCGCGTCGGTCTGACTCGCGATGGGCAGCACGCCCGTCGCCGGTGAACTTCTCGCGATTGGCGAACTAGCCCCTGGCCGTATCACGCTCGAGTTTCGCGCTCCCGCCCTCATTGCCTCACTCCGCCCTGGGCATGCGCTCCACGTCGTTCGCCCTGAGTCGGGCGGCTATCGCGTTCGGCGCGTTGCCCCCGTCTCGCGCGTCGATCTTCTTCGCGGGAGCGTTGAGGTTGCGCTGCAGCCGCGAGCTGATGGCGGCCAAGACGCCTTAGCGGGACTACGCATTGGCGAAGTCATTGAGCTGATCGGACCGATCGGTCAGCCGATCCTGATCAATAAGGCCACGATGCGACTCCTACTAATCGCCGACGGCGAAGGGTTCGCCTGGGTCCGCGCGCTAGCGATCGCCGCAACGAGTGCCGGCATCAGTGTGACGATGCTGCAGCAGGCGGAGACGGCGGCTGACCTGCCGCCAGCCAGCCTGCTCCCCGATGTGGTGGAGATCGTCGTCGCTACGAGCGATGGCAGCATCGGCCACCGCGGCACCGTCGCCGACTTGCTCGCCGAGTATGTTCCGTGGGCGGACCAGGCGGTCGTTGCAGGTGCCACCGACATTCGAACCGCTGCAACGTCTGCCGCACTTCGGCGCCGCACCGCAGATCGCACCACGGCAAGTGGTAAGCCTGCACGCACACGCACCGCGCCCGCCGGCGATCGTGCGCCGTGGCTCCAGGCGCTGCTGGCACACGAGATTGGCTGTGGCATTGGCGCCTGCGGTGGCTGCACCGTTGCAACGCGCGCCGGCCAGGTGCGCCTCTGTCGCGAAGGTCCAGCGGTCGACGCAACGGGCTCCGCATCGAAGGGTGGTGCATAAGTGCCCCCACGCAAGCGCACAAAGGTGGCTGCGCCGCGCACGAGCCGAAGCGTGCAGGTAGCGGAGCAGGTGAACGAGCGCATCAATCCGCTCACCGTTGACCTTGCCGTCACCCTTGGTACCGAGCATCCACTACGACTAGAGCGACCGATTGTCGTCGCCGCCGGTCCGCTCGGCTTTGGTAACGAGGCTGGTGGTGCCATTGATCTGCGAGAGGTCGGCCTCTTTGTTGTGCGCGGCATCTCACTGCGGCCGCGATTTGGCGGCCTGATGCCCCGGCTGGTCGAGGTACCGGGTGGCCTGATGCATGCGGTGAACCGCGAGAATCCGGGTGCTGATGAGGTGATTGATCGACACGGCGCAAGTTGGCGCTCTGCGCCGTGCGCGGTTGCCCTCTCTCTCGTTGCCACGTCGGTAAAGGATCTTGCGCAGCTGATCGCGCGGGTTGAGCGCCGCGCCGACGAGCTCGGCATTGCGGCGTTTGAGATTGATCTCACCGCCCCGTGTGACGGCCTCGACGGTGGTCGATGGGAGTCGTCGGCCGATGAGTCGCTGCGTCTCATCGATACGGCGCGTGGCGCGACCGACCGACCACTTATCGCGAAGGTCTCGTCGGCGGCGAGTGAGCTTCGCCGTTTGGCGAGCGAGTCGATCGATGCGGGCATCGATGTGCTCTCTGTGAGCGGATCGCCGCACGGATTTCTCCCTGATCGCGCGCGGCGTGGGCCAGCCCTGGCTGCAGGGATCGGTGAGCTTTCAGGGCCGCTGGTGCGCCCCGCCGCACTCGCAGCAATCGCTGAGGCGGCGAGTGGTGCCGGTGCGCCGATCATCGGCGGGGGAGGGATCGGCTCACCGGCCGATGCTCTCGACACCTTCGCTGCGGGCGCAAGCGCGGTGAGTCTTGGAACGGCACTTTGGGCTGACCCGCGACTCCCCGGAGCGGTGGGCGATTCGCTGCGTCGTGCGGTGGCCGCCCGGGGCGAGACCGGTGTTCTCGCGTTGCGCGGGAGCGCGCTAGGCTCTCGCCATGAGTGAACCACTTCGCCCGCTGCGCGAGCTGCTGACGCCGCCCTCCGGTTACCCCACCGCGCCAGTCGATCCACGAGATCGCGCAGCAACAACGAAGCGCATTGAAGGCCTCCTACTTGCCACCGGCGCGCTGCAACGTGGCCACTTTCTCCTCAAGAGCGGACGCCATGGCGACCAGTACCTCGAGAAGTGGTCGTTGCTGCAGCACCCCTCTGCCGCTGCAGAGATCACGCACACACTCGCGGTGCAGAGTCTCGAGAACGTTCAGGCGCTTGGTGGCGACATTGACCTCGTCGTTGGGCCAACCACTGGCGGCGTCTTGTTGGCGTATGAGGTGGGCCGACTGCTCGGGGTGCGCGGCCTCTTCGCTGAGGAGGTGCGCGGCACTGATGGAGCCACCCGTCGCGAGTTCCGTCGCGGCTTTCAGATTCCACCGCGCGCACGCGTGCTCTTGATTGACGACATCCTGACAACGGGCGGATCGCTGCAAGCGCTCCTTCCGCCGCTCTATGCCGCGGGTGCGCATCCAATCGCCGCCGCGGTAGTCGCAAGCCGCACGCCAGGGCTCACCGCAATTGAGGCAGAGGGGCGAGATCCAATCCCGCTGATCGCTGGGATCACACTCGACCTGCCGACGTATGAGCCAGTTGACTGTCCACTCTGTGCGGCGGGGGAGCCGATCGGTGCCCCTGGGAGTAGTGGCCGCTAGTTAGTTCGCGGCCAGCTCTGCAAGCGCGGCGTCAATCTCTTCGGCGCTAATGGCTCCTTCGAAGGAGCGAAGGATGCGCCCATCGCGTCCGACGGTAAAGATCCATGGCTCTACGGGAAGCTGCCATGCATCCACGATGCTGGTTGGCTGCAGTCCACCGCCGGTTGCAAGAACTGGAATCAGGCGGGTACCGTTCCAACTCATCTGATACGGCTCCACATGAATGATGACGACTCCTGGGTGTCGATCGGCAGCAGCCTTCAAGATTGTGAGCGTTGGCCCACATGCCTGCGACACACAGAACGCTGGCGAGGCGAAGGCAATCAGGAACGGGGTCCCCGTTGCGAGTAGTTCGGAGGCGGAGTGCGTATAGAAGTCGGCGCGCGGTTCCGGGTCGGTGGAGATTCCGGCAACGCCGTGTGCGTCAGTTGCGGCAATCGGTGTTGCGACGATTGGCGCTTTGTTTCCCGGTCGTGGTGCAATGCCGGCTGACTGCACAAATGAGGTGACACGGATCAGCACGGTCGCACCAGCCGCGTCGGTGCCGCTGATGACGAGGCCGATCTCACGCGCGCCAACGGGGATGTCGGTCGTGCCGATAAAGAAGCCGCGAACATTGGTGATCGCCCAGGCGAAGGGGAGCGACGACGCAGCCGCCAGCGGCGTGCAGCCGTCGGTGGTGATATCGAAGACTTCGCTCTTTAGTGTCCAGGCTGGGGAGCCGAGCGGGAAGCTGGCGCTGTCAACGAGACCCAGGATGAGTCGCGTCGCACCAGGGGCGAGATCGCTGTTCGCCAACATCGGAAGTGGCCCAGTGGAGCTCGCCTGACCCGCAGCCGGCCATACGTCAGTACAGCCGTTCCTGGCGCTACCGCCCGCACTGGCGCTTGGGGTGGGGGTTGCCCCACCGCACGCAACAAGAGCGGCACAGAGCGCGGCGAGAACGGTGCTCCGCAGATACTTCTTCACACACCCACTCTATCCCACGTTTCCGAGGGTCGGCGTACCATCTGCGTATGAAGAGTTTCCGCACAACGCTGCGACTGCTACTCGGCGCCACCATTGGCCTCGTGGTGATCGGCGTCATCGTTCGTGCAACCGAGTCTGGAATGGGCTGCCCAGACTGGCCCCTCTGCTACGGGCAGATCATTCCGCCAACGACTGACTCTGGAGACGTGATCGCCTATAAGGCGTGGCTGGAGTGGATCCACCGCACGATCGCGGCAGTGATCGGCCTGATCGCCCTAGCGTTGGTGTTCTTTGCGCTGCGCAACCTCAAAGGTCGTCGATCGCTGCAGGGGGCCTCGGTGGCCCTTCTTGCGCTCGTCCTCTTCCAGGCCTGGCTCGGACGCCAAACGGTCTTGGAGTCCAACTCGGGCATCTCTGTCACTGCACACCTCGCCACGGCGATGGCATTCGTCGGGCTCCAAGTCTGGGTGCTCGCTCGAAGCGGCTACGCCGAGACCCTCGCCGGCATCCGTCGCGCGAGCGGGAGCGTTGTAGCGCCGATCGTTGCCGCTGGGGGCATCTACGCGCTGCTGCTTTTCGGCTCAAATGTGACGGGCACCGATACCGGCCTGCTTTATCCAGATTGGCCACTCATGGGCGGCACCCTCTTCCCGCCGATCACTGCACTCTCAACACCGATGATTGCGCACCGCTATGCGACGGCGATCGTTGCGCTCATCCTGATCTCGGCACTCTGGATCGTTCGCCGCGAGAAGGGGAGTCCGGCGCGCGTGCGCCAACTGCTCACCTACGCCACGGCGACCTTTGCGGTGCAGTGCCTCATCGGCGCCGCGCAAATCTTTACCAAGCTCGCACCATGGACGCAGACGCTGCATGTCGCGCTCGCCACGATGATCTGGATCCTGACCGTCGGCGCCGCATCGATTGCACTGCTTGAGGGGCGTTCCGAAGGTGGCTCCGCAACTGGCGGGTCAGCGCGCAAACCACAGACTCGTCGCGAGACGCTCTCCGCCTATATCGCGCTGACCAAGCCGCGCATCGTCGAGCTGCTGCTGATCACTACGATTCCAGCGATGCTCCTTGCGGCACACGGCTTCCCGCCACTCACGTTGATCGCCGCCACACTGGTTGGCGGCACGCTCAGTGCCGCGAGCGCCAACGTCTTTAACTGCATCATTGATGCCGACATTGACGCGCAGATGGCGCGTACCGCTGCACGCCCCCTTGTGACGGGACGGATCAGCGTTGGGTCGGCGCTCCTCTTCGCAAGTATCCTTGGCGTTGCGAGCTTCATCTTCTTGGCACTGACGACGACGATCATGGCGGCGTTTATCTCACTTCTCGCCATCGCCTTCTACGTGCTCATCTATACGTTGATCTTGAAGCGTTCGACCCCGCAGAACATCGTGATCGGTGGAGCGGCGGGTGCCCTTCCGCCGGTGATCGGGTGGGCCGCAGTCACGGGCGATATCTCGCTAGTGCCAATCCTCCTCTTCGCCCTCGTTTTCTACTGGACGCCGCCACACTTCTGGGCGTTGGCGCTGCGTATCGGTCCCGACTACGCCGCCGCGGGGGTGCCGATGCTCCCCGTCACCGCTGGACCAGTGGAGACGGCGCGGCAGATCTGGCTCTATACGATCCTTCTCGTTGCCATGAGCCTAATGCTGTGGGCGGTGGCCGGAATGGGCCTCGTCTACCTCGCAGTGGCCGTTATCGGCGGTGGGATCTTCTTGCTCCGAGCGTGGCGCCTGCGCAGCGATGTGCTCGGCGATGGACTACTGCGTGGCGCAACGCGCCTCTATCGCTTCTCGATCAGCTATCTCACGCTGATCTTCGCCGCGATCGCGATCGACTCAATCCTGCCGCGCTAAGGGCGCGGCGTTAGTGGCGATCGGCCGCCGCTGCCTGTCGCTCTGCGCGACCACCGCGATCGAGTTTGCCGAGCCAGAACTGCACCTGCGGTCCGATGGTGAAGGCGAACCAGATCGTGCCGAATCCAAACGTGCCACCGAGCACGATCCCCAAGATGCCGACCACAACCTCAATGGCGGTACGCATCTTCCAGATCGGCTGGCCGGTGCGGTGGTGGAGCCCGGTCATCAGGCCGTCACGTGGCCCAGGGCCGTTTCCGCTGCCGATGTAGATGCCCGAGCCGATGCCAACGATGGCTGTGCCGGCGATCGCCAGCGCGCCAGCGAGCAGTGGCTGTGCAGCGATTTCTGCTGCTGGTGGGACGCCGATGTAGGCGAGGAGGGCAATCTCCACGTTCATCACCCAGCCGATCACCACGATGTTGCTGAGGGTGCCGAGTCCGGGGCGCTGTCGGAGCGGGATCCAGAGCAACAGCACGAAGATGCCGCTCAGCTGCGCGGCGGTGCCGATCTGAATGCCGAGCTGCTTGCTGAGACCTTGATGCAGAATCTCCCACGACGGGAGCCCAACCCCTGCGGCGAGCATCATGACGAGGCCCGTGGCGAAGACCGCCTGGCCGGCGACGGATTGCGGGAAGCGCTTCAGCGCATCGGCGGTAATCGCCTGTGAGAGCCAGTTGCTGCGCGGTGTGCTCATGCGTCCCCCCTTACTGCGGCGTAGCTGCCGCGCGGCGAAGGCGGTCCGCAATTGCCGAACCGAGGCCGCCCTCAGGATAGGGGGCGGCGAAGATTCTCGCGCCTGGTACGGCACGGCTGACCAGTACGGCCTCAAGTTCATGCAGTCGCTCAAAGAGATGGGCGGCGGCGGCGACTGGATCAAGCGTCTCAGAGAGCGCAACACTCGCATGCACGGTGACCCCTGCAGCCGCAGCGAGCACCTCCAAGTGCGCGAGGGTCGCGCGATCTGGCGCGAGCAGCGCGCACGCTGTAACGCCTGCAGGGAACGCCGTCGTTACCAAGAGGAGGGGAACCATCGGCGCATAGTGCGACTCGGTCATGCCGGGCGCCTGCAGTGGAACACCCGGCCGAGAA
>JBAXLC010000022.1:0-11693 GCA_037135015.1 bacterium
TGCGAATGGCTGGGATCGGCCCTGCGCCCATCACCGACGGGTCCACACCGGCAACCGCCGTTGCAACGATGCGCGCATACGGCTTCAGGCCGAGTGCTCGCGCGCGCTCCGACTCCACAACAAGGAGTGCGGCCGCGCCATCGTTAATTCCCGAGGCGTTGCCTGCAGTGACGGTGCCGTCAGCGGCGAAGGCGGGCTTTAGTTTTGCGAGCGCGGCGGCGCTTGTATCGGGTCGCGGATGCTCGTCGCGATCAACAACGATCGGCGCACCCGAGCGCTGTGGAATAGAGACGGGCACGATCTCTTCGGCAAAGATGCCACTCGCAGCGGCGGCTGCGGCGCGCTGCTGCGATGCGAGGGCGAGTTCGTCTTGCGCCTCGCGGCTGACGTGCCACTGATCAGCGACACGCTCGGCCGTTTCGCCGAGCGAGATCGTTGGATACTTGGCATGGAGCCGTGGATTCACAAAGCGCCAACCGATGGTGGTGTCGACGAGTTCCCGGTTACCGCGCTCAAGTCCACTCTCTGGCTTCAGGGTGACGAGCGGTGCGCGGCTCATGCTCTCAACGCCGCCCGCGACCACGACTTCGGCATCACCAACGGCGATGGCGTTCGCTGCGGCGGCGAGTGCCTGCAGACCGGAGCCGCAGAGTCGATTCACCGTTTGCCCAGGCACCTCAACGGGGTAGCCAGCAACCAGGAGTGCCATGCGCGCGACGTTGCGGTTGTCTTCGCCGGCCTGGTTGGCGCAGCCCAAGATCACATCGTCGATGTCGGCGGCGTTGATGCCGCTGCGAGCAACGACCGCTTCGAGCACGGTGGCGGCAAGGTCGTCGGGGCGAACACCAGCGAGCGCGCCGCCGTAGCGACCGAAGGGGGTGCGCAGCGCCTCAACGATCCAGGCCTCCTTCAGGGGGCGGCCTGGGGTGCTGCTCTGGGAGAGTGGTGCGCTACTGCTCATGCGCTCAGTCTACGCCCGCCCCTCGGCTAGGATGGAGCCATGAGTGAGACCCTCGTACCTATCGCCCCCGCCCTCCCTTCGATCGCGACCAGCCTCACCCCTGGGCTCCCCACGGCGGCCGATCTCTTCGACTTCGCCGCAGGCGCCGAGCGCCGCTTCCGCACCCTGCGCCTGCGCATCGAGGAGCGAACCGTAACGGCCGCAGGCGAGAGCCTTGGATCGGTCGAACTTCTGATTGACCGCCCTCACGCCCGCGTCACCACGGTGCATCCGCAGGGTGGCTACGACGTCTGGCTCACTAACGGTGCCGACGTGCGCGGCTACAGCGCGGTAACCAACACCACCACGCGCCGACCACACCGCGCCGCGCCAACCGGCCTCGACGACAGCGGTCTGCCACAGAACTCGCGCGTTCCGACCGACATGGGCCCGCTCCCTGGTAAGGGATGGGCGACGAGCTTCGTGCGCCCCGGCTCCTTCTGCGCCAGCGTTCTCGCTGGTGCGGTGCTCGGTGCCGTGCACGAGACAAGCCACGCTGGACGCGTCGCACTCACCATTGAGGCGGCCGCACCACGCGCCGTTGGGCTCGACGGCGATCGCGCCGACTTCCGCTTCCGCGTCACCTTTGATCGACTCACCGGCATCTTGCTTGGCGTTGAAGAGTTCCGCGGTGCGCATCTCGTGCGCAGTGCGCTCTGCACCGCATTTGAGTCGGATGCATCAATTCCTGCAAGTGCCTTCGACCTTGAACTTCCTCCCGACGTCGTGACGCTCTACTGAGCCGCCGATGAGTGAGATTGTTGGTCAGGGTCTTCTCAAAAAGTCTGTGGCGCAACTTGTTGCTGCGAGCGACAGCCCAGAGCTGATTGCGAAACTGATCCCCGGATGCGATGGACTGCATCGCATTGATGCGGAGCACATCGAGGGCCGCTTGGCAACGCAGGTTGCCGGCATTCCGATTGAGGCTGCAATTTCGGTTCGTCGCACCGTTGAGGTGCTTGATGGCGGCGTGACCCGACTGCACCTGCGCCTGAAGGTGCGCCCCGACATTGGTGGTCATGCCACTGTGGTTGCCCTTATCGACCTCACCGAGGCGAGCGCGACGAGCAGCAACGCATCGTGGCGAACCTCAACCGAGCTGGATCCAATGCTCGCCGTGATGGCGGGGCAACGCGTGGAAGAGTTCTTGCGCAGTTCGATCGATCACTTGATCGCGGGGCTTGCGAGCTAAGCGTTCAGCGCCACCCAGATTGCGGCGAGTACGATCGCTGCCAACGCTGCAATCATCAACACCCATCCGGCACGAAAGAGGGCACGTCCACGGTTGATCGGCCACCAGGCACCAACGGAGCGAGCGATGCGCAGCGCCGCCTCCCCCATGGTGACGAAGAGCGGGATGGAGCCAATCAGGAGCGGCACCTTGACGATGCCATCGCTCCACTTCGCGCCAAGGTTCAGTGCGCTAATGACAATCGTGCCGCAGATCAGCGCGGCAACGCTGAGGTAGATGTAGCCGCCGCGTAGAGGCGTTGGATCTGTCTCTGGAACGTACGCGGGGAGACCGTCGTCGGCGATCGGCACAGGCTGGCGATCAAGTTTGATCATCCCTGGCTCGTAGCGCTCATCAACCAACACGCCGCGCAGCAACTCTCCTGCGTCGGGCGCCTCCTCTTCAGCTCCTGGGAGTGCATGTGGCAGCGCCTCAGCGCCGTCGATCTGGTCAGGACGAACGATGCGTTGGCGCTCGTTGCTCATCGTCGAGCGAGCAGGAATCCGACAACCGCCAGAGCGATGCCGAGGATGCGCGTAGCAGACACAGGAATGGCTGCCGCACCAAGGAGGCCGAACCCGTCGATGGCGAGTGCCGCGCCGAGCGAGCCGAGGATGTAGATGAGGGTCGCTTCGGTGACCCCAAGCACCGGAACGGCGGTGGCAAAGCCTGTGACGATCAGCGCGCCGAAAAGGCCGCCGGTCAGCAGGAGTGGCGGCACCCTTGTGGCCTCAACGAGCTGCAGCTTGCCGCTCAATAGCGCCACGACGAGCAGAACGGCGAGGCCGCCAATAAACGAGACGACGGCAGCGCTCACGGGGTCGGTGCGGCGACCAAGCTCGGAGTTCACGATCGACTGCACCGAAGAGCCGACACCTGCGGCAAAGATGAAGAAAGCCAAGGCTAGAAACTGCATGCGTCCCCCTCTGTTGGATTGGCCCGAGCTGCGAGCGGTCACTGACTACTCGCCCTGGGCGCGGGTGAATCCCTCTTCGCTACCCCATACGCGCAACTTCTCAAGGTGCACCCACGGTGCAACGCCCGCCACGCGAGCGGCAAGGGCGAGGAGCGTTTCGTCGGGCAAATCGGAGCCGTCGGCACGTGCCAGGAAGCGCGCGCGGAAGAGGCCGGTCGGATCGAATGCCGGGGCAGCATTCGGCCACACGACCGTCCCCTTGCTCTCGATCATCTTAAGGGTGAGCTCCTGCCCCGCAAGGGCGGAGAGCTTGGCGCCGAGTTCAGCCGGCGACATGAGCGACTGCAGGAAGAGATCGAGGCCGACCACGCGGGCGTTGCCCACCTCGCGTTCGCGCGCCTCACCGCTGGTCCAGCGCGCATGTGGCTTCACATCAACAGGGCGTGGGCGACTTGCAGCGGCAGGAACCGTTGTTGGGCGCTTGCCGAGGCTCTCAATCACCGCATCGGCGAAACCGCTGGTGCTCGTCGCCGCCTCAACATCGCCGCCCTGCTGGCGCACCACATCTTGTGGGAGTGCCTTCCCCGCTTCGAGCGTTGCAAGGACCGCGTCTTCAACAACATCGGCAAGATCCGTTTCGCCCAAGTGGCGCAGCATCATCGTCGACGAAAGGATCAGCGCGGTTGGATTGATCACGTTCTTGCCAGCGTACTTTGGCGCCGAGCCATGCACCGCTTCGAAGATGGCCACGCCGTCGCCGTAGTTCGCGCTCGAGGCGAATCCGAGTCCGCCAACAAGCCCAGAGGCAAGGTCGCTAATAATGTCGCCGTGCAGGTTGGTGGCAACCACCACATCAAACTGCGCCGGGTCTTTCACCATCTGGTGCGCAACGTTGTCAATGATCAGATGGTTCGCTTCGAGCGACGAATACTCTTTGCTGAGATCTTCACCGATCTGCTTAAAGAGCCCTTCGGTGAACTTCAGAATGTTTGCCTTACTTGCGGTGGTGACCTTGTGGCGACCTTCGCGCAGGGCAAGCTCATAGGCGAAGCGAATAATCTTCTCGGAGCCGGTACGGCTGATCAGCTTGACCGCCTGCGCCACATCATGCGTCTGCAGGTGTTCGATGCCGGCGTAGAGGTCTTCCACGTTCTCGCGAACGATGACCATGTTGATCCCTTCGCCCTTGTAGCGGGTTGGCACGCCGGGGAGTTCGCGTGCAGGTCGTACGTTGGCGTAGGTCTCAAAGAGTTTGCGCAGCGTGACGTTGGCGCTCTTCTCGCCAAAGCCGACCGGCGTCTCGAGCGGCCCCTTCAGCGCGACGCGGGTGCGCTCAATGCTGTCGCGGGTCTCCTTTGGTACGCCAGAGGTGTCGCCCTTCTTGAAGACCTCGGCACCAGCCTCGGCCTCCTCCCAGTCGAAGGCCACACCCGCCGTTGCGGCGGCGGCGTCAAGGACGCGCTTCGTGGCGAGGGCGACCTCGGGGCCAACCCCGTCGCCAGGGATCAAGGTGATGGCGTGGCGTCGTGGGGTGCTCATGCGCTCAGGATAGCGGGGTTAGCGTGAGGCGCTGGGGGCGACGATCGGCAGGTTCACATAGCCGCGGAACTGGAAGCCGGGGCGGCGCACTGCGCCCGGAAGGAGCGTGATCTCGGGGAGCGCCTCCGCCAACGCGCCAAATAGAAGCTCGAGTTCGAGCCGTGCCAGCGGCGCACCGATGCAGAAGTGGATCCCGCCACCGAACGAGAGGTGTGACGTCTCGCCGCGCTCAATGCGGAAGGCGTCCGGGTTCTCGTACTTCTCGGGGTCACGATTTGAGGAGCCGATCATGAGGCCCACCTTTGAGCCGCGAGGGATCTGCACGCCCCGCACCTCAAACCCCTCATCAAGGACCCAGCGCTGAAAGAACTGCAGCGGCGGATCCCAACGCAGGATCTCTTCAATCGCGCTCTTCATCGGCACTGCTCCGGAACGCAGCAGCTGCCATTGATCTGGATGCGCCGCGAATGCCGCGACACCATTAGAGGCGGCATTCACCGAGGCCTCGTGGCCAGCCATCAGGAGCACCATCACCGTGGAGATCACCTGCTCGTCGCTCAGGTGCTCGCCGTCAACGGTGGCGTCGATGAGGCCAGTCAGCAGATCGTCGGCCGGATTACGGCGGCGCGCGCGAATCAGATCTGCGGTGTAGGCGGCAAACTCGCGCACGGCGAGGTTGGCGTGATCCTTCACCGCGTCCGATGGTGCCGGCTCATACATCGAGACCACGTCGTGGGAGAGGGCGAGGATCCGCATGCGGTCAGGCTCGGGGACCCCGATCAGCTCACAGATGATCGTGAGCGAGAGCGGCTCGGCGAGATCCTGCACCAGGTCAAGGCTGCCCCGCGCACGTGCGGCAGCGATGCGCTCACTAATGAGGCGGCTTGCCGGCCCTCGCTGCGCCTCAATGGAGCGTGGGGTGAAGGCGGTCGTCACGAGGCGGCGCAGTTTGGTGTGGTCGGGCGGCTCGAGGGCGATCATGTCCCAGCGCTCAAACGCGTTGAAATCGGCATAGCGATCGGCGCGCCACGGCTGCAAGTCGGCCTTATCGCGAATGAACTCTTCGGGGGTGTAGCGCTGCGAAAAATCGGAGCCGAGGCGCTTGTCCCGCCACGCGGCGTGCACGTCGGCGTGGCGGGTGATGAAGTGGATCCCACTCTGCGGTGAGTGCCAGACCGGCCCGTGCTCCCGTAGGCGGGCGTAGGCAGGGAAGGGATCGAGTGCGGTGGCTGCGTCGGTCGGGTCGAAGAGAAGCTCTGAGTCCGCCACGCGGTTACGCCCCAGCGGCGCGGTCTCGGGCGATCAGCAGACGCAGACCGTGCACGGCGGTGTCGATCACCGGATCAATCGAGAAGTTCTTCATCGAAGCCTGCGACTCTTCGTGCGTCATGGAGGGGCTTCCAACGCAGACCATGATCCCGCCCGCGCGTGCACGCAGGGTTGCCGCAACGATGAAGAGGGTGGCCGACTCCATCTCAGAGCTAATCGCACCTCCGCCGATCCATGCCTTCCAACGCCGGGCGAGGTCCTCAGAGATCGGCATGCGCTCCGGCTCAACTTCGCCATAGAACGAATCTTTCGACTGCGCCACCCCAACGCGGTGGCGCACGTTGCGCTCACGCGCCGCATCACGCATCGCCAGCACCACATCAAGATCGGCGACGGCGGGAAACTCCATCGGCAGATAATGGCTGCTCGTCCCCTCGTCGCGAATTGCGCCGCTAATGACCGCGAGGTCACCCGTCTGCATGCCGGGCTGCATCCCGCCCGAGGTCCCGACGCGAATAAAGGTATCGGCACCAATGGCGTGCAACTCTTCGGCGGCGATCGCCGTTGATGGGCAGCCGATCCCGGTTGAGGTACAGGCCACCGGCACACCGTCGAGCTCGCCGACCCAGGTGGTGTACTCCCGCTTCTGCGCCACGAATCGCGGGTTATCAAATCGTCGTGCGATTACCTCAACGCGGCCAGGGTCACCTGGCAGCAGCACGTAACGCCCGACGTCGCCCTTCTTTAGGCCGAGATGGTGAACGGTGCCGTCTGGCTCAAAGATTGCCATGCGTTGATTATGACGTGATCAGCGCGCGGATCGCGATGAAGATCACGCCAACGAACACGATGATGCCGAAGAGGAACATTGCCGTCGCGACGAGCGGATCAAACTGCAGCGGCGTCGAGGCGCTCTGCCCCCAGTTCGCTAGTCCATACACCGTTAAGGCCGACATGGTGGCGATACCAAGAATGCCAATGAAGAGATCGAACAGTCCACTCGGCACGCGGCGATACGAGGTTTTCACGCCGGCGGATCCGAAGGCACGCGATTCAAGGCTGATCGCCAGCTGCTGCACACGCTCAACGGCACCCGCGGCAACCGGCACAAACGATGGAACGATCGAGCCGAAGCCAGTCCCCTTCATGCCGCGCGATCGCTGCGCCGCCAATACGAGCTGCACTTCGCGCTGTAGCACTGGCACGAGCTGGAGCGTCATGGAGATCATGAAGTTGATCAGATACGGCACGCGCATACGCGCGAGCGATGCGAACAAATCAGATGGGTGCGTTGTCAGGATGAGTGCAAATGCCATCGTTTGGAACGAAGCGACACGCAGCATGAGGGAAATTGCATGTGAGAGTCCTTCGGTGTAGATATGAAATGGCCCCACTGCGAGTGGTGTTCCGCAGTGATCCCCGCAGATTGCTGGCGCAAGCGATTGAATTACGATGATGGAGGCGGTGATCGGCGTAAAGATCACAAGGATCTTTGTGAGCGGCTTGATGATCTTTGAGGTCAGTGCGATCCCAATCGAAAAGAGGAAGACCGCAAGCAGCGGCAGCGGTGAATAGGTCGTGAAGCAGAAGATTCCAGCCGGGAGCAGCCAGGCGAATTTCGCCACAGGGTCGAGGCGGTGCATCCACGAAGTGCCACGAACGTGGCTGACTGAGACGCTCGGTCCGTACATTAGGCAGCTCCCTTCTTCTTGCCACCAAGCTCGGCGGAGAGTTCGGCAACGCTCAGCGATGCTGGCTTACCCTTGCGACTCTTCAGGCGTAGTGAGATCTGCGTAACCTGTGGTGGCGCAATGTGCGTGCGCTCCATTACCTCGGTGTTCCCAAAGACTTCGCGGGCGCCACCGTCGGCAATGATTTTGGCGTTCCACATCACGATCATGCGCTCGCTGACGTCGGCCAAGAGCGGCATGTCGTGCGAGACGCAGATCACCGTTGAGCCGCGATCTTGCAGGCGATGGATCAACTGGTTGATCACCTTGGTGGTCTGATGGTCCTGGCCGGTGGTCGGCTCGTCGAGCACGAACACCTTCGGGCCCATCGTGAAGACCGAGGCGATCCCCACCAGTTTGCGCAGCGGGAAGCTCAGTCGGTAGGGGTGCATCTCGGCGTACTGCTTGATGTCAAAGAACTCCAGGGCGTGCGCGATTCGTTCGGCGATCTCCTCTGGCGGCAGCTTCAGGTTTGTGGGACCGAAGGCCAACTCCGCCGTCACCGACGGGGCGAAGAGCTGGTGGTTCGGGTTCTGGAAGACGTACCCGACCGTCGACGACATCTGCTGCACAGAGTTCTTCGCCGTGTCCTTGCCGTCAACCACGATGCTCCCTGAGGTTGGCTTCAGCAGACCGTTCAGCAGTTTGGTGAGCGTGGTCTTTCCGGAGCCGTTCTGGCCAACAATGCCGACCGACTGCCCCTCAGGAATCTCGAGGCTCACGCCATCGAGTGCAAGGACCGCGCCGTTCGAATACACATAGCGGGCATCGGTGACCTTAATCAGCGGCGTGCTCATGATCGTGCCTCCAACCAGGTAACCGCTTGGTCCGTGGTGACGGGGAGATCCTTTGCGCCTGCGGCCGCAAGTGAGAGTGCCAGTTCGGTTACCTGTGGCACACGTAGACCAATCTTGGCGAGTTCAGCGCCGCGCGAGAAGACCTCACTCGGCGTGCCAATCATCACGATCTCGCCCTGGTGGAGCACGACGATGCGGTCGGCGTAGGCGGCAAGCACTTCCGCCTCATGTTCGGCAACGATCACCGTCATCCCCTCTTCGCGATTCAACTTGCGGGCGAGCTCAAAGACCTCTTCCTTACCGATCGGGTCAAGGTTGGAGGTCGGCTCATCCATAAAGAGAATCTTCGGCTGCATTGCGAGTACCGAGGCGATTGCGAGCCGCTGCTGCTGTCCACCTGAGAGGCCCATCGGTGAGCGCTCTTCAAATCCAGCGAGTCCAACCGTGCCGAGTGCCGCACCAACGCGCGGTGGCATCTCTTCATTTGGAACGCCGAGGTTCTCCAGGCCGAGGGCGACCTCTTCGGCAGCGCTTACCTGGCTCATCTGAAATTCAGGATTGTCAAACACGATGCCAACGGTGCGCGCCATCTCGCGTACGGGGGTGGTGGCGGTGTCGAGCCCTTCGACGGTGACTTTTCCGTCGTAGAGGCCCATGGTGGATTGCGGAACGATGCCGTTGATGGAGAGGCCGAGCGTTGTTTTTCCAGCGCCGTTGAGGCCCATGATGCCAAGGTATTCGCCGCGCTTAATTTCAAGATTGATCTTGTTCAGTGCCGGCTTCTCACCACCAGAATAGGTGAAGCTCAAGTTCTCAATCTTGACGGCGATCTCTCCAGCCAATGTGACCTCCTACTTCTCTCTGCTCATCCTATGCGGTGTGATGTGAAGCGAACCGCCCGATCGCACTATGCGGTGCGACCGGGCGGCTATCGTGCTCGTCAGCACGATGGTTACTCTGTTCAGTCCTTTGCGCGAATAACGGCGATGCCTGCGCCAAGCGTGAAGAGGCCTGCGAGCACATTCATTGCTGCAAGCGTCGGAAACGCCTGGTCAGGTGCATCGATCTTGATGTTGCCAACGGCGAACGGCAAGACGAGCACAAACACGCCCATTGCAATTACGCCGACAGCTGCGGCCTCACGAGGCCCAACCGTTGCTCCAGTATCTTTTGCCATGATTTCTCCTCCTTACGCTGGCTTGATCTGGCTGTATACGAACAGCAAGGCGGCAATACCAACGCCAAGGCCGATGAGCACAATCTTGAGCGCACCGCTCTGGTCAGTCTTCGGCAGCGCCACGCCAGCGGTGAGGCCGGATGGAAGTGCACGAAGAATGGCAAGGCCGATGAACGTTGCAATCAACTTGTCTGCGAACGAGCCTGGTAGGCCGCCGAGGAACGATGCTGCAAGCACACCGGTGCCGCCTGAGGCGAGCGCCGCCACGAGCGCGTCCGAGGAGTGCCCGGTGGCACCGCCGAAGACGAAGGTAATGATTGGCGCAGCCATTGCCTGAACGGCAATACCGCAGATCACTCCGACGGCAATCAAGCCTGGGAGCGACTTGCCGAGGCCGAAGTTACGGATACCGTAACCCCAGACGAGGGCACCAACGACGTTACAGAGCGCGAACGGAATCCCGACTGGGCCGTTAACCAACGAGCCAGCGGTGTTCGTGATGATTCCGGTGAGGGCGCCCCACCAAGGTCCGAGCGCGACGCTCACGACCATGGTCCCGATCATGTCGAGGAAGATCGGAACGTTTACGAGCTTGATAATGAATCCACCAACGATGTTGAGGGCCGCCATTACTGGCACAAGGACCGCAACATACGAGAGTGGGATTCGCTGGGCGGCGCGTGCCGCTGCTGCTCCTGACATCTCTGTTCCTCCCTTTCGCCGGTTTCCAGCCTGGAAACCGACCTGCTTCGCCCTGGGTGACAACGCCACCCTTGGCTTTACAACCAAACGGCAACCCGCCGTTCACTGCAGGTTATGCTCCCTTAACCTTCTGTCAAGCCCCTGATGCGTCAGGCGCACCAGCCCCTAGGGCCGGTGTGATGGGGCTTCGGGGTATGGTCTCCCCCTACGGGATCGCGGACCAAGGGGTCCATAACGAGGAGGCATCCATGCGTGGGAAGTGGTGGTCGAACCCAATTCTGAGCTCCCTGACCCCAGTGGTTGAGGGCTCTGGGTTTGTTACAACGAACGAGGGGGAGGTCCAGCGGGTGGCCACGTGGATGGCCGCCGAGGAGTTCCCCGACTTCCGCTCCACCGCCCCGGCGGCGAAGGGCCCCTTCGACATTGGCCCCGACCCCGACAAGAACATCGACCTCACGATGCTCATCACCATCCTGAACTTCGCCTTCACCGACTTCGCCACCTCCAAGAAGTTCGAGGTCACCTATAACGGGGTCCGCTACTCCGACAGCGAGGCGATGTTCGCCTGCCTGCATAAGGCGATCCTGGCCGGACAGCCGATCCTCACCGGCCAGTGGGCCGCAGGGGTTACCCGACGCGACCTTGAGGAGCTCTTCCGTGGCGACATCGAGATCCCGATGCTCGACGAACGAGTCGCGGCACTCAACACGGTCGGCACCACCCTCACCGAAAAGTACGACGGGAAGTGGCACCGTTGGGTCGCCTCCTGTGCGCCCGCCCTCTATTCCGGCGGTGACGGGCTGCTTGAACGACTCGTTACCGAGTTCCCGCGCTTCGATGACGTGAGCGATTGGAAGGGGCACAAGATCCAGATTCAGAAGCTTTCGCAGCTCGGGCTCTGGGGGCTCCACCGCGGACTCGCCCCACTCGGCCGCACGGTGCTGAAGGATCCAGAAATGTGTACGGCGTTTGCCGACTACATCGTGCCCGTCGCACTGCGCACCATGGGCATCTTTGAATATGAAGCGTCACTCGAGAAGCGCATCATGGGTGGCGAACTCATCCCGCGCGATTCTCTTGAAGAGATTGAGATTCGTGCGCACAGCATCTACGCAACCGCACTACTCACCGACGAGGTCAACGCGCGACGACCAGCAGATAAGCAGCTGCTGATTCCAGAGGTCGACTACCGACTCTGGAAGACGTATCACGCGACGCACTATCCACACCATCTCACGCGAACGATCATGTACTAACGGTGACGAGGAAGACACGCGGCGCACGTTCGCTGCCATTCGCCGATGTTCTCTCCCTAGATGGCGCCGTCGTCAC
>JBAXLC010000023.1:0-11241 GCA_037135015.1 bacterium
CTCCACCAATCAGCGCCACAAAGGCGAAGGCGGAGGTGATCACCGTGAAGGGGAAGCCACTCATAAGGAACTGCCCGCGCGACTCGACCCCTGAATCGCCGAGTAGGAGGTTCAACCCCTGGGGCACCCAGACACCAATGATGGCGTTGATGGAGACCCACGTTGGTACGAAGAGAAGAATCCCTCGTTGGCTGAAGAGCTTGAGATATTTCTGGAGCCGGTTCTCCGTCGTATGCGCCGGACGCTCGTGCTCGTCTTTGACGCCGTAGGCGAAGAGTGCGAGTGAGAGCAGATAGATGCCACCATTGACGGCGAATGCGCCGACCGCAAAGAAATCCCAGAGCGGGCCGGCAAGCGCAGTGCCAGCGACGAGTAGTCCACCGAGCGTCGCCACTTCAAAGAGTGTGACGACGCGGCCGCGCAGCTTGGCGTCGTGGCTGGTCTTCGCCGCCACGTAGGAGAGGATCGACGGAACGCTCGCCGCAGTTGAAGAGCCTTCCAGAAGTCTGGTGCAGATGAGGAGCGGAATCGTGATCGCGAACGGCGTCAGCATGACGGCTGCCAAGCCGAAGAGTGGCCCGAGCAGCATCACCGGCTTTCGCCCAATCCGGTCGGCAATGATGCCGAAGATGGGCGAGCCGAGCAGCTCGGTCACATAGAAGGCGAGGGTGATCGTCGCTAGGTCAACGGGGGTGATGCTGACTGTGCCTGACTGATGGAGATGCTTGTTCCAGACGATCAGCAGCGCGCCCGTGGTCCCCGTTGCGGTGCGCAACGTCAGGGTGCCGAGGAGCAGCGCCTTCATTGATCCAGTCACCTATGCAGCATACGGGTTCCCGACTTCGGCGGTCGGTATACTCAGCCCATGCCAACCAATGTCGCCCAGTCGTATCCCTACAAGCGCGAGAGTGAGGCGGAGCGCGCCGACGCCATCGCCGAGACACTGGCCGCGCGCGAGGGTCTCGCTGAGAAACTCAGCGCCGAGGCGCTCCCCTATGACGGTGCCGATGGCGACGAGGCGTGGGCCTGGCGCTGCCGCACGGTCGGCTGCCCTGGGGTGCTCCACACCGCCGGCTATGCGCGCGAGAAGCATGCGATCGTGGCCCTCTGTGATGGCTGTGGCCAGATCGCGCTGCGATAGATGAGCGGCGAGCGCGTTCCCGAGATCGTGCCGATCAGTTCGGCGAATAAGCCGACGCAGGTCGAGATCGTTGGCGACCGCATTCGCATCGCCTCTCTTGAAGTCGTTGATCGAGCCCTCGCCGGCTTCCTCGAGAGCCGTACCCCTGAGGACCGCGCCGAAACGGTGGAGCGCGCCATGCGCGTTGGCCTCATGGCGCTGCAGAGCGCCAGCGGCTCCATCGACGTGGATCATGTGCGTCGCGCCTTCGACAAGTTGCTCACCGACGCCGGCGAGTCAAACAAGAAAGCGACCGCCGAAGTCGAAGAGATCCTGCGCAAGACCTTCGCAAACGAGGGTGGCGCTTTGCCTGCAACCCTGGAGCGCTTCCTCGGCGATAAGAGTGAGCTCGCCCTCTTCACAAAGGACTTGTTCGACGAGAATCGTCGCGACTCGGCGCTGGGCAAACTCAACACCATCCTTGGCACCTACTTCGATGGCGATGCGAGCAAGCTCGCCCACCTGCTTGACCCAACGCGCGAGGCGTCGCCGCTGAGCGGCTTCCGCGCCGAGATCGCCAAGCGCTTTGACGATGTGCTGTTGAAGATCGTTGAGCTTGATGCGTCGCAGAAGGCGGCGAAGGGCGAGCGCAAGAAGGGAACAGCGAAGGGCGCCGACTTCGAGTCGCGTGTGATTGCCGAATACACCGAACTGCTGCGCGCTACCAACGATGAGATTGAGGGGACTGGTGGTCTGACCGGTGCAGTCCCCGACTCGAAGAAGGGTGACGCGGTGATCACCATCAATGGCCGCGACGCCTCCGCGGCGGTGCTACGCATCGTTGTTGAAGTGAAGGACAAGGCCATGACGACCCCGGCCATTGAGAAGGAGCTCGCCGAGGCGCGTGAGAATCGCAAGGCCGAGATCGCCCTCATGGTCTTCAGCGAGGCGGCGGCCCCCGCGGGTGCTTCGCCATTCGTTATTAGTCGCCACGGCGTCTACTGCGTGGTTGACCCGGAAGCTCCCGACGTCGCGATCCTCGAGGCGGGATACCGACTCGCGCGCATCTCGGCACTGATCCGCGCTAAGTCGGAGGGGAGCGGCGCCGATCTCTCAGCGGTGAAGGACGCGATCGATGCACTGCGCAGCCGACTCGACTCCGTGAAGGAGATCAAGAAGACCCTCACCGCGATCGACTCCACAACCGAGAAGGCGCGCGACGAGCTCGACGCCCTCCGTTCCGCGATCGTTACCGAGATCGATCGCATTGAAGAGCAGGTTCGAGCGAGCACCGCCGCCGCTCACGGACGGTGAGCAGGGCGATCGCCGACTGGCGGCGCTTCCTCACCGGCCGCTACGCCGCCTTCCGCACCCTCGCCATCTCCGACGCCATCGCCGTCGCCCTGAACGGCGACAGCCTCTCGATCCCCCTCGTCACGACGCTTGGCGCATCACCAGCACTTGCCACCCTCATCGGCCTCTTCCCCTTTGTCGGCGGCATGCTGCAAGGGCTGATGCCGACGGCACTGCGCAAGAGTGGCGGCGACCTGCGACGGCTCACCTTGCTGATCGGTGCGGCGGGCCTCCTGCGGCCCATCCTCTATATCGCCGTCGTAGTGGCGATTGCCGCCGGCGTGCTTCCGCCACTCGCGGGCATCGGACTCATCGCGATCGGATTTGGCGTTGGCGCTACCGCGCAGGCGATTGCGGGGGCCAACGTGCAGACTTGGTTCGGTCGCATCCTCCCTGAGCGCGAGCGCCGCTTCGTTGCCCCACGCGCTCTCGCCATCCAGTTCGGGCTCGGCTCGGTGTTGCTTGTTCCCGTGGCGTTGCTCGTGCGCGTGGGCGAACAGGACTGGGGCGTCCTCATCTATGCGCCAGCATTCATTGGCGGCCTGATCGCGAGCCTCCTCTTCTTGCGCGCACTACGTGGCCTGCCACGACCCGGTGCCGTATCGGCCGGTCGTGCCGCAAGCTCAGGTCCGCTCTCAACGCCGGTGCGCCGCTTCATTCGCACCAACATCATCTCGGCGGTTGGCGCAGGATTCGCCCCATATCTTTCGGTGTACGCGATCGTTGTGCTCAAACAAGATGCGGCGTACGCCATCCTCATGTCGGCCATCGGCTCAGCTGCGGCACTCGTCGGCGCGATCCTCATTGGTAACTGGTTGGAGCGCGGCTCGGCGAGTCGCCTCTATCGCATCTCACTGGTCGTTCGCGGCGTCGGCATGGCCTCATCGGCACTCGCCGGTCCATGGAATCCGTATGCGCCAATCGTGTTGTTAGTTGTCATCGTCATCATCACCGTCGGCTTCGCCGCAGGCATGCTCTCGGCGCAGGAGCGCGTGCTGCGACTCGCCGCTCCCGGTGAATCAATTCGTGCGCAGTCGGCCTACGGCGCCACCACCGCAGGAGCACTCGCCGTCGGCCAGCTGGCGGGCGTGGCCGTGCTAGCCCTGCTGCCTGTTGCCTACCCCACCTACGTCGGCATCTTTGTCGTGACGGGGGCCTTCCGCCTCGTGGCCGCAGCGACCGCCGACGTGGGAGACGACTGGAACACAGCAACACGCATCCACCACGGTGAAGAGATTCCCGTCGAGACGGCCTTCGACTCACAGCGCTAGGCGCGGGGCTACACTGCCTCCAACGCCACCCCTCGTGGGGAGGCATGAGCGTGCGAGCCGCCCGTGGCCCGCCCAAGGAGGGAAGCGATGCGCGTACCAGTAGAGATGCCCCGACTCGGCTACGACAGCGAAGTTGGCAAGATCGGCGCCTGGACGGCGAAGGTCGGAGACACCGTGACCGCAGGCCAGCCGATCGGCGAGCTCGAGACCGAGAAGGCCACCGTTGAGTTCGAAGCTCCAGTCGCTGGAACGCTCGTCGAAATCGTGCATGCCGCGGGCGCCGAAGTCGCCGTGGGTGCCGTGATCGCCTACGTCGAAGACGGCAAGTAAGCCGAACTCGCGCATGCCGAAGCCAGGGCGAACGCCCGTTGAGTTCACACCAATGCGCACGGCGATCAGCCGCCGCATGGTGGAATCCAAATCAAAGGCGCCGCACTTCTATGTCTCGACCGATATTGAGATGGATGCGGTCGTTGCCGCCAACGAGGCGCTGAACGCAGGACGCACCGGAGACGATCGCATCACCCTCACTGCGTGGTTGGTGCGCGCACTCGCCCAATCGCTCGTCGCCTACCCCGCACTCAACGCAGTCTGGGAGGGCGAAGCACTCGAGCGCTCCACGCCGATCAACATCGGCATTGCGATTGCGATTCCCGATGGCCTCGTTGCACCAGCGCTGCTCGATTGTGCGGCGAAAGATCTCGCCACCATTTCAACGGAGCTACGTGACCTGGTTGCGCGCACCAAGATCGGCAAGTTGCGCCCTGCAGAATTCACCGAGCAGACGTTTACGCTCTCAAACCTTGGCTCGTTCCCGGTGACGCAGTTCACCGCCATCGTCACACCACCGCAGGTGGCGATCTTGGCGACGGGTCGCAGCGAGTCGCGCGCCGTGGTGCGCGACGGCGCCGTGGTGGCGCGCACCATGTTGACCGCCACGCTCTCCGCCGACCACCGCGCCGTGGATGGCGCACTTGTTGCCGCATTCCTCGGCGACCTGAAGTCGCGACTCGAGGCGCCGGCCGGTCTCGCCTGACACCGATGAGCAGTCAGCCGCTCGGTGATCGTTCGAACTATCAGCGCGGACGCCTCGACGCCAACGATCTTCTCCCCGACCCGGTCGACCAGTTCCGCCGTTGGGTCAACGAGGCGATCGCCCAGCAGGTCCCCGAGCCACTCGCCGCCGCCCTGGCCACCGCCGACAGCGCGGGGAACCCGAGCGTCCGCATGATCCTGATCCGTGGCATCGGCCCCGGGGGGATCGACTTCTATACGAACCACGGGAGCCGTAAGGGGCGCGACCTCGCCGCCCGACCAGTGGCAGCCCTCACCCTCTGGTGGCCGACCCTGGAGCGACAGGTGCGCCTTTCGGGACTGGTAGCCCGCCTCTCGGAGGCCGAGTCGGCCGCCTACTTTGCGAGCCGCCCCCGCGAGAGCCAGCTTGGTGCCTGGGCCAGCGCCCAGGGGGAGCCGATTGCCGATCGTGCCGCACTCGAGGCCGCCCTGAGCGCGGCGACAGCCAGTCAGGCCCCCACCCCCGAAGCCCTGCCGGCCCTCCCGCCGCACTGGGGCGGCTATCGCGTTACCCCTGCACAGTGGGAGTTCTGGCAGGGGGGTGAGTACCGCCTCCACGACCGCTTTGAGTACCTTCGAGCCACCCCCGAAGGCCCCTGGGAGACCCGCCGCCTACAACCGTAACAATCCCCCTCCCCCCGTCACGCTCCACCCTACGCTCCCCTTCTGGTATTTCCCGCCCCGCATCAGATAGGATTCCGCCAAGCGCAGATCGCGCTTCAAGTCTGACGGTGACCCTGTCGGGGAAGCCGCTAAGGAGGAAACACATGCGAAAGAGGTCGCTACTCGCAACCTTTGCGGTCGCTGCCGCACTCGTTGCCGGGGCATGCGGCGGGTCGACCGGTTCGACGGTCACCGGAGCAACGCTGCTCATCGGTGACTATCAGGACGCGGACTCGCTGAACCCATACTTCTACAGCACCGCGATGTCCGCGAACATCGTCGGCGCCACACATGATGGCCTGCTTCGACTCAACGAGAAGCTTGAGCTCGAGCCATGGATGGCCGAAGAGGCTCCATCGAAGGCCAACGGCGGCATTCAGGTTCCTGGCGTGGGCGGCGATGCCGCTACCGTCACCTGGAAGCTCCGTTCATGGAAGTGGTCTGACGGAGTTGATCTCACCTGCGCCGACTATCAGTACGCGCACGAGTGGATCTTGGACCCAAAGAACACCGCCGTCTCCAAGGTCGGCACTACGGAGATCTCGGCGATCGACTGCAACGGCAACACGATGGTCGTGCACTATTCGGAGCTCTACCAGAACTTGAAGTACGGCCCGGCCGTCGCACCAAAGCACTACTACAGCAAGTTCACCGTTGGTAGCGTTGTTGGCGGAAACCCTGCCACCGACGTATCGACCGACATGCTCTTGGGCGCGGGCTACCGCACCAAGGACCTGCCAAATGTGCCAACCAGCGGTGCATTCAAGTACGAGAGCCGCACGACCGGTGTCGAGACGGTAATCGTTCGCAATCCGTATTGGAAGGACCCTCGCAACGGCAAGCAGGCCAAGCTTGCACGACTCAAGTACGTCGTGTGCGGTTCACCTGCAACCTGCGTAGCGAAGTTCCGCGCTGGCGAGCTCGACATGGTCACCGATCTTGACGGCAGCCAGTACGCGCCAACCAAGGACCTCGGTGACGAGCAGAGGACTATGCCTTCGTTCACGGTCGAGTTCCTTCGCCCGAACTTCTCCACGACGGTCTGCAGCGACGGGGCTCCCGCCGAGGCTGACGTTGATGGTGTGCTCCCAACCCGCGCGGCGCGCGGTGGTGGGTGCCCAGCGTCTGACCTGGCAATTCGCCAGGCGATCGCACACGTGATTGACCGCCAGGGCTACCTGGATCAGATCCAGAACGGCACCGGCTTCCTTGCGACGAACATGGAACTCCCAGCGTTCTTCTTCTATAAGGATCTTTCGAGCAAGGTATTGGCTGATAAGAGCCCGGAGCTTGCGAAGGCAGCCCTTGCAGCGGGCGGCTGGGTAGATACGAACAACAACGGCATCGTGGACAAGGTCATTGACGGTAAGAAGACAGAGGCCATCATCGACTTCTGTACCACGATGAAGCCGACCCGTGGCGCCACCCTTCAGCTGCTCGTTGCAGCCCTGAAGGAAGTGGGCATCAAGGGCATCGTCGATCAGGTTGGCGCAGGCACGCTCTTCGGCACGTTGACGGACACGCCGCCAAACACGAAGTGCAACCTGGCCCAGGGCTCGTTCGACGTCGCCCTTCACGCCTTCATCATCCCTTCGATTGAGCCGAGCGGGTACGACTCGTACCACTCGACCCAGACCGAAGTGAATGGTGGCGGCAACGATCAGTTCGTGAACATCCCAGAGCTTGATGCCGCCCTCGAGGCGGTCAAGAAGTCTGTGGACGTTGAAGACCAGAAGACCATCATGTCTGATGTGCAGGACATCATGACGGCGAATGTCGTCGCGATCCCGCTGCACTACTGGCTTGATATCACCCTGGTTTCGACGAACGTGTCCGGGTACCTCGCGCATCAGGCGTGGGGCCCGATCTGGAACGCCTACGAGCTTGACGTCGCAGCTGCGAACTAAGAGCGCATAGGGGTTCTACAGCGGTAGAAACCACACTCGCCGCGAGGATCCTCCTTCGGGAGGGACTCGCGGCGAGTGCTATCTGGCCCTTCTAGCGATCGGCTAGGCTGAGGGCTACACTCCCGGAAAATCAGACCCGTAGAAAGGTCGGCTAATGATCAAGTACGCGCTCCGCAGAATCGCGCTCGGGATAGGGATCATGCTCGGCTCGAGCGTGCTCATCTATGCGTTGATTCTCGCTGCGCCCGGCGGCCCAGAGCAGAAGTTCGCCGAAAACCCGAAGTACACCCAAGAGCAGAAAGAGGGCTACCTCATTTCGCTCGGCCTTGATAAGCCGGTCCCTGTGCAGTACTGCCGCTGGCTCGGCGCCTGCCGCCGCGACAAGGACGGCCTTGATGCCCTCGTTGGCCCGACGGGGCTTCCAACCTTCCTGCCGAGCGAGATCTCTGGCATCTACACCGGCATCCTGCACGGTGAGCTCGGCTACTCCTACGCCAATGGTGAGAACGTCGGCGACCTGATCGCAGCGGCCGCGCTCCCAACGCTCATCCTCGCCGGCCTCTCGATTGTGATTTGGCTCAGCCTGGCGGTGCTCCTCGGCGTATGGACGGGCCTCCGCGCCGGAACGCGGTTCGACAACGCGGTGACCACCGTCACCTACGTCAGCTCAACCTTTCCCACGTTCATCCTCGGCTTCATGATGATCTGGATCTTCGCCGTGACGCTCGGCATCACGCCAGTCAGCGGCATGACCGATGGGCGACTCTCGCCTGCGTTTGGTAGCGACGCCTACTGGCAGTACATGGCGGCGGCACCCCTGACCGCAATCATCGACCTTGCCCGCCACCTGATCCTCCCTGTATCAACGCTCGTCATCATTAGTGTCGCCGGTGACTCGCGCTACGTGCGTGCCTCCGTGATTGACGCGCTCAGTGCCGAGCATGTGCGTACCGCGCGGGCGAAGGGGCTCTCTTCCCGACGAGTCATCTTCCGACACACGCTGCGCACCGCGCTCGTCCCATTTGCAACAAACCTCGGACTCGCCTTCCCCTTCCTCTTCGGCGGCGCGCTCATTACAGAGACGATCTTCTCGTGGCCCGGTGTTGGTCGGCTCACCCTGCTCGCCACGAACGGGCTCGACTACCCGGTACTGATGGCGATCCTGCTGATCGGCTCCCTGATGGTTGTGATCGGCAACCTCATCTCTGACCTGCTCTACGCCGTCCTCGATCCGCGGGTGCGCCTGTGACCGCAGCGGCACGCGCCACCAAGGCAACTAAGGCGCAGAAGGCTGAGAGCCCATGGACGCAGGCGCGCAGGCGCTTCTTCGCCGGTCGCCAAGGCCCGTGGGGTCTCGCGATTCTCGGCTTCATCTTCTTCCTCGTGATCGTTGGGCCCGTCTTCGCCCCCTATCACGTGGGCGAGATTCCAAAGCCGAGTGAGTTCGTCTTCCTTGGGCGCGGCCCTTCGGCGGAGCACATCTTTGGCGAAACGGCACAGCTGCAGCTCGATGTGTTCATGCTCGTCGTCAACGGAGGCCGAGCCTCACTCTTCATTGGTTTTGCCGCCGCGGTCGGCTCCATTACGATCGGCACGCTTGTGGGTATCATCGCCGGCTACTTTGGTGGGCGGCTTGACTCGTTCCTCATGCGCGTCGTGGATGTCTTCCTCGCAATCCCAAGCCTCTTCGTGATTATCGTCGGAGCGAAGATCCTCAGCGCCCTTGGTGGTACCGGACTCCAGACCGTCATCATCGTCTTCATCGTCTTCGGATGGATGGGTATTGCGCGCCTCGTTCGCGGACAGGTGCTCGCCCTGCGCGAGATGGAGTTCATTGAAGCGGCGCGAGCCCTCGGCGTGCGCCCGATCCGTATCGCGATTCGCCACGTGCTCCCTAATGCGATTGGTCCGGTGGTCGTCTCGTTCCCATTTGCCGTGGGCGGCGCCATCATCGGCGAGGCCTTCATTAGCTACCTTGGCTTCGGCGTGTCGGCGCTCACGCCAACCTGGGGGAACATGCTCTCGAACGCTGAAGACTTCCTCTTGCAGGGGAACTGGTGGTGGCTCGGATTCCCAGGCCTCTTCATCATCATGACTTCGCTCTCGGTGAACATGATCGGCGACGCGCTTCGCGAGAGCCTTGAGCCGGAGGGTCGACGGTCGTGAGCGCCGCGAAGAAGAGCCCCGTGAGCGCGCGCGTATCAACTTCCAGCGCACCGCTTCTGGCGGTGAAGGACCTTGCGATCAGCTTCCGCACCAGCCGCGGCATCCTGAAGGTTGTTGACGGCGTCTCCTTCGACCTTGCCGCTGGGGAATGCCTGGCAATCGTTGGCGAGTCGGGCTCGGGCAAGACTGTTTCGGCGATGGCGATCATCTCGCTGCTCAGCCGCAAGCAGGCAATCATCGAAGGTTCGATCAAGTTCAAGGGCCGCGAGCTCGTTGGCCTCAGCGAAGATGAGCTGCGCCCAATCCGCGGCGGCGGCATCGGCGTCATCTTCCAGGAGCCACTCTCGGCGCTCAACCCCGTAACGACCATTGGCGAGCAGATCGCCGAGGTGATCGTTGCCCACCGCAAGCTGAGCTGGAAAGAGGCCCACAAGTTGGCGATCGGCTATCTCGAGCAGGTCGAGATCTCGCAGCCGGATCAGCGGGCCAAGCAGTACCCACACCAGCTCTCGGGCGGCATGCGTCAGCGCGCCATGATCGCCATGGCGCTCTCAGGTGAGCCTTCCATGATCATCGCCGACGAGCCAACCACCGCCCTCGACGTCACCATTCAGGCGCAGGTCCTTGACCTGCTGCGTCGCACCACCACCGAGCGTGGTGCCGCACTCCTGCTCATCACCCACGACCTTGGTGTTGTTGCCGAAACGGCCGACCGCATCGCCGTCATGTACGCCGGCCAGATCGTTGAGACGGGCAAGGCTGCCAACGTGCTGCGCGAGCCGGCGAGCCCCTACACCCGTGACCTCGTCACCTCAATCCCTTCGTTCGCGGCGCGCGGCAAGAAGCTCAACACCATTACCGGCATGGTGCCGTCGCCGGATGCCTTCCCAGCGGGCTGCCGCTTCGCCCCACGCTGCCGCTACGCCATTACCGCCTGCACCACCGCCGTGCCGCCGCTTGAGCCACTCAAGGATGGTCGCCTCGTTCGCTGCATTCGCACCAAGGAGGTGCTCGATGGCACCGCCGCGGGAAAGCGCACATCGCCAGCAACCAAGAAGGGGGCGACACGATGAGTGGTAAGCCTGCAGAGAAGCGCGAACTCCTGAAGCTTGTTGGCGTAAAGCGCCACTTCCAGGTGCGCGGTGGCATCCCACTCATTCGTAAGCCACTCGCCGTTCGCGCCGTTGACGGTGTGGACCTCACCGTGAATCGCGGCGAAACGCTAAGCCTCGTCGGTGAGTCGGGCTCTGGCAAGACAACCCTCGGCCGCGTAGCCCTCGGCCTACAGCCAACCACCGCCGGCTCCGTCACCTTCGACGGGCGTGAGATCAAGAAGCTCTCCGCCACTGAGCGTCGTGCGCTGCGCAAGCGCATGCAGATCGTCTTTCAGGATCCGTTCGGATCTCTGAACCCGCGCCTGCCGATCGGCGACCAGATTGAAGAGGGCCTCCTCGCCCACAAGCTCGGTAACCCTGCCGCCCGCGAGAAGCGTGTGCGCGAGGTGCTGGACCTGGTTGGACTCGATCCGAACTATGCATCGCGCTATCCGCACGAGTTCTCTGGTGGCCAGCGACAGCGTGTTGGCATCGCGCGCGCCCTCGCGGTGAACCCAGAGTTCATCGTGCTCGACGAGCCGGTCTCCGCGCTCGACGTTTCAATTCAGAGCCAGGTGCTCAACCTGCTCACC
>JBAXLC010000024.1:0-10620 GCA_037135015.1 bacterium
CCTCGCTCACCCACTCTGCTGTGCGCGCCGCGGCGCCATCATCGATGAGCGGGCCAAGGTCGGTCGTCTCGCTCGCAGGGTCACCGAGCACAAGCTTTGCAGCGCCCGCGGCGAACTGCTGCTCAAAGGCATCAGCGACAGATTCGTGCACGAAGATGCGCTGCACACTGATGCAGACCTGGCCGGCATAGGCGAAGGAGCCAACGAGCGAGCGCTTCACCGCCCACGAGAGATCTGCGGTGGCGTCCACGATGCAGGCGGCGTTGCCGCCCAGCTCCAAGATGACGCGCTTCTTGCCAGCACGCCCCTTCAGCGCCCAGCCAACGGTGGGCGATCCAGTGAACGAGAGCACCTTGAAGCGCTCGTCGTCGATGAGGCGATCGGCATCGGGACGCGAGGTTGGGATCACACTGAGCCCGCCAGCCGGTAGACCAGCATCGACGAGGATCTCGGCGACCTTCAGCATGATCAACGGATCGGCGCTGGGTGGCTTCAGCACCATGCTGCAGCCAACCGCAATGGCGGGCGCCACCTTATGGGCGGCGAGGTTCAGTGGGAAGTTGAATGGGCTGATCCCGAGCACTGGGCCAACAGGGAAGCGTTGCGTGATGCCGAGGCGGCCCTTGCTTGCAGGGGCCAGATCGAGTGGGATCGTCTCGCCGATCATCCGCTCCGCCTCTTCGGCGGCGAGCCGGAAGGTCAGCGCTCCGCGATCAATCTCTGCGCGTGCATCGCGGATCGGCTTCCCCGCTTCGGCGGAGAGGAGTGCCGCCAGCTCTTCGCGGCGCTCGGTGATCTTCGCTGCAGTGGTGCGCAAGATGGCGCCCCGCTCCCATGCGCCAAGTTTGCGCATCGCGGTAAATCCGGTGACGCTCCCGGCGGCGGCGCGCTCGACCTGTTCTGGTGTGGCGAGGTAGGTCGTGCCAACGAGATGACCGTCAAAGGGCGACCGAATCTCGACAAGGTTCGACGAGCTCTCCCATACGCCTGCAACGAGGATCTTCTGTGGCTCCATATGGGGCGAGTCTAGCGGCGCGC
This sequence comes from bacterium, assembly GCA_037135015.1. Lineage (GTDB taxonomy): Bacteria > Chloroflexota > Limnocylindria > Limnocylindrales > Limnocylindraceae > Limnocylindrus. The sequence goes on from JBAXLC010000024.1 coordinate 1,039, forward strand.
GGCGCGACGTGATTAGAGTGCCTCGCCTCGTGGGTAGCTGCCGAGGATGCGGCGCTCCAGCGTCACGTCGGCCAGCCCCTGCATCACGCCAAGAATCTCGGGTGAGTCGGCCGCGCCGTCGAGATCAAGCCAGAAGATGTACTCCCACTCCCCGACCCGATTCGGGCGTGACTCCAACTTGCTGATGTTCACGCCCGCCTTGGCAATCACCGCCAGTGCGGCGAGGAGCGTGCCTGGCTCGTTGCGCAGGCCGACGAGGAGTGTGGTGCGCGCTGGGCCGGCCTCGGCGTGCCGTGCTGCCCCACCCGCTCGCTGCACGATCCAGAAGCGCGTGCGGTTCCCCTGCACCCCTTCGATTGGGCCGGTGAGTGGTGTGAGGCCATGAATCGCTGCGGCACGTGGCGAGAGGACAGCGGCAGCATCGCGCTCACCGCGCTCGCGGATCATTGCTCCGGCCCCCGCGGTGTTGTAGGTGGTGAGGAGTGCCCACGGTCGACTGCGCAGATACTCCTCGGCCTGGGCAAGTGCCTGCGCGTGGCTATAGACGCGCTCCACCTTCTCGAGCGTGACGCCAGGGAGTGAGGCGAGTACGAGGGAGACGGGCACCACCACTTCGCCAACGATCTCGAGTGCGCCGTCGCGCAGAAGATCGAGCGTCTCGCGCACGGTGCCGTTGATCAGGTTCTCGATCGGCAGAACACCGTAGATCGCTCGCCCATCGAGGACCGCTGTGCGAACGTCGCCAAATGAAGAAACGCTCAGCGATTGGGCTGCAGCACCGAAATAGGAGAGGAGTGCATCCTCGGCGAACGCACCAGGCTCACCAGCGTAGGCAGCAACCTCGCTCATGCCGAACGACCGCCCGATGTGTCGCGCTCCGAACGGCGCGTGATCTCGCCACCCTGGAGGCGGAGTGCGTACTCAAGGGAGTCGGCGAGGGCTGCTGCCGACGCAGAGATGATGTTCTCACCGACGCCCATCGTCGACCAAGTCTCGCCATCAGCGACAGAGTCAATGACAACACGCGTCTTCGCCCCAGTCGCCGACGAGCCGTCGAGGATGCGCACCTTGTAGTCAACGAGGTGTACCGCGTCGAGTTGCGGATAGAACGCACCGAGCGCCTTGCGCAACGCGCGGTCGAGGGCGTTGACTGGGCCGTTGCCGTCGGCAGCAGTGTGGAGTCGCTCCCCCGCAACCTCGACGCGCACGGTGGCCTCGGCACGCCCTGGCGCACCTTCACGCTGCTCCACGATCACGGTGAAGTCGACGATGGTGAACGGTGCAACATAGGTGGGGCGATGGCGCTCCACGAGCAGTTGGAACGAGGCCTCGGCACCCTCGTAGCTCGCGCCGCCCGCCTCCATCTCTTTTACGAGCGTTGAGAGCGTCTTCGAGTCGAGCCCAGAGTTTGCGAGCTCGACGCCGAGTTCCGCGGCGCGGCTCCCTGTGTTCGCCTTGCCACCCAACTCCGAGACGACGAGGCGCCCACGGTTACCGACAAGGGCGGGATCGATGTGTTGATAGGCGCGCGGGGTCTTCACCTGTGCGGCGCCGTGCACGCCACCCTTGTGGGCGAACGCCGAGCGGCCAACGTACGGCTGATGGTCATCAGGAGCGAGGTTGGCGATCTCAGCCACCTCATGCGAGAGGTGGGAGAGGTCGGCGAGGCGATCGGCGCCGGCGACGGTGTGCTGCGTCTTCAGAGCGAGATTGGCGAGCAGTGAAACCATATTGGCGTTCCCGGCGCGCTCGCCGTAGCCGTTGATCGTCGCCTGCACGTGACGCACACCGGCATCCACCGCCGCCAGGGCATTCGCCACCGCGAGCTCGGCGTCGTTGTGTGTATGAATCCCCCAGACGATCTCCTTCGCTGCCGCGTCGGCGGCGAGCGTCGCACGCGCATCCTTCACGATCTCAGACATGCGGCCGGTGAGGGTGCCGCCATTGGTGTCACAGAGAACAAGCGTTGATGCGCCAGCATCGCGTGCAGCACGCAGCGTGTCGAGCGCGTAGTCGCGATCGGCCTCAAAGCCGTCGAAGAAGTGCTCGGCGTCGTAGACCATCTCGCGACCGCGCTCGGCGATGTAGGCGACACTCTCCGAAATCATCGCAAGGTTCTCGGCGCGGGACGCCTCAAGGACCGCCTCTACATGCAGGGTCCAGCTCTTGCCGAAGATCGTGACGATCGGCGTCTCTGCATCGAGCAGCGCATTCAGGTTGGCGTCATCGCCAGGCTTGTTCGACTTATGACGTGTGCTGCCGAACGCAGCGAGTCGTGCACGCTCCCAGCGAATCTTTTTCGCCGCCGCGAAGAACTCAATGTCTTTCGGATTCGAGCCAGGCCACCCGCCCTCGATCGCCAACATGCCGAACTCGTCGAGCGCGCGGGCGATGCGCAGCTTGTCTTGCAGTGAAAGGATCAGCCCCTCGCTCTGGGCCCCGTCGCGAAGGGTCGTGTCGTAGAGAAGAACCGACTCGCGGTCAGCGGCGCTGCTGCCCGTGGTCACTTGAGGCTCAAGAGCTGCTCCACGATGGCGTCGGTCGCCTCGCGGGTGCCTGCAAGAGTGAAGCCGGCGGCACGAGCACCAGCGGCGTCGAGCCCTGGGGCAAGGTCGGCGGTGCGCACGCCCATACGAATCGTATTGGCGACAGCCTGCTCAACGGCGGCTGCGGCATCGGCGCGACCGAGCGACTCGCGGAGCATCATCGCCGCCGAGAGGATCGTGCCGATCGGATTTGCCAGATTCTTCCCCGCAATGTCGGGGGCGGATCCGTGGATCGGCTCGTAGAGACCGAAGGTGCCATGCGCCGTGCGGCGTGCACCGAGCGAGGCCGACGGGAGCATGCCGAGTGACCCGGCGAGAACGGCCGCCTCGTCCGAGAGGATGTCGCCGAAGAGGTTCTCGGTAACGACCACATCAAAGGTGACTGGCCAGGTAGCGAGCAGCATGGCGGTGGAATCGACGAGGCGATGCTCCAACTTCACGTCGGGGTAGTCGGCGCCAACTTCAGTGACGACCTTGCGCCAGAGGCGGCTTGTCGAGAGCACGTTCGCCTTGTCGACAGAGGTCACCGACTTTCGTCGTGTGCGTGCCAACTCAAAGGCGATCACGGCAACACGGTGAATCTCATCCTCGTGATACGGAAGCGTGTCGATTGCGCGGCGACCTGTTGGCGTCACCTCTTCGCCCGACGGCTTGCCGAAATAGAGACCGCCGGTCAGTTCGCGCACCATCAGCATGTCAACGCCCTTCAGGCGCTCAGCCTTCAGCGGTGAGGCATCGGCGAGCTCTGGGTAGATCGTGACGGGGCGCAGGTTGGCGAAGAGTTCGTAGCGCGTGCGGAAGGCGAAGAGCGCCTGCTCAGGTCGCACGGTGCCGTTCGGGTTGTCCCACTTCGGCCCGCCGACGGCGCCAAGGAGCAGCGCGTCGGCTGTATCGGCAACCAGCAGGTCCTCTTCGCGAACGGCAATCCCGTACGCGTCGATGGCACAGCCGCCAGCCAAGATCTCGCGCCAGGCGAGCTTGAAGCCAAACTTTGAACCCGCAGCGTCGAGTACTCGACGGGCGGCCGCGACCACGTCGGGGCCAACACCATCACCTGGGATGGTGACGATCAGATGATCAGCGGCACCGTCGCGCAGTGCCGAAGAGAGCGGTGCTGCGAGCGTCTCGCTCACTGCATCGCCTCGCGCGATCCCTTCGTTGGCGCGCTGGCCGCCCCCGACTCAAGTGCCGCGAGCTTGTTCGCGGCGGAGACATAGGCGACGAGTGACGCGTCGATGATGTTCGTGGAGAGGCCTTGGCCCGTGACCATCGGCGCATTCGGAAGCGGCTTCCCCTCTGCATCGAGATCGGTGGAGCGGCGACACTTCGTCGTCACCTGCCCCTGGGCATCTTCGCCCTCGCTGACCGCACGAATCTCGTACTCGGCAAGGATTGGACGCCAACCGAGGGTTGGGGTCACCGCCCGATCGAGCGCCTCATAGAGCGCATCAACTGGTCCGTTTCCGGTGGACTCGGCCGAAGCCTCGACCCCGTTCACGCGAATCTCGACGCGACCCGATGAGCCGCCGCCGCGCGAGCTAGCAACGCTCCAGTCCAGGAGCTCAATCGTTGCGGCGCTGCCGGTGGCCGCCCGCTTATCGACGAGCGCAAGCAGGTCAGCGTCGGTCAACTCCTTCTTCACATCGGCGAGGGCGATCGCCTCGCGGTAGAGCGCATCGAGCGCCTCTCCGCTGAGGTCGTGACCGAGCTCGGCGAACTTCGCCTGCAGTCCACGGCGACCAGAGAGCTTGCCGATCGTCAGGCTTGAGCCGAGCAGACCAACAGACTGCGGCGTCATGATCTCGTAGGTCAACGGATTCTTCAGCACACCGTCCTGATGGATCCCCGACTCATGCGCAAACGCGTTCGCGCCAACGATCGCCTTGTTCGGCTGCACGGCGAATCCGGTGAGATACGAAACGAGTCGGCTGGCTGACGTCAGTTGCTCGGTCTGCACGTGAATATCGTGCGACTCGAACTGCCCAGGTCGGGTGCGCAGCGCCATCACCACCTCTTCGAGTGAGGCGTTGCCGGCGCGCTCGCCGAGTCCATTGATGGTCACCTCTACCTGTCGCGCGCCAGCCTGCACCGCCGCCAGCGTATTGGCAGTCGCGAGACCGAGGTCATTGTGGCAGTGGACGCTGATCGTAGCGTCGCGTCCAACGCGATCCACCACCAGCTTCGTGAGCGCAGCGTACTCCGACGGAATGGCATAGCCAACCGTGTCGGGGATGTTGACCGTTGAGGCGCCCGCCTCAACCACCGCCTCGTAGACCTGGAGCAGGTAGTCGTGATCGGTGCGGCTCGCGTCTTCGGCGGAGAACTCCACCTCTGCGTCGCGACCCAGCTTCTCGCGCGCGTACTTCACCCACTTCACCGCCTCGGCGAGTGCCGCCTCGCGCGTGGTGCGCAGCTTGTGCGTCAGGTGAATGTCAGACGTTGCAATGAAGAGATGCAGGTGCGGTCGATCCGAGACCTTGATCGCGTCGATGGCGCGCTGCGGGTCGCCATCCTTGCAGCGGGCAAGCGCGGCAATGCCGATCCCCTTCGTGGCGAGGGCGATCTGTCGTACCGCCTCAAAGTCGCCTTCAGATGCGGCGGGGAATCCCGCCTCGATGACATCAACCTTCAGCTTGGCGAGTTGTCGCGCAACTTCAAGCTTCTCGGCAACGGTGAGGCCGGCGCCTGGCGCCTGCTCACCATCGCGCAGGGTGGTGTCAAAGATGCGAACGGCGCCGGTGGCGACGCCAGGGCCTGGTGCCCCGTTCACTTGCCAGCGCCCTTCTCCGCGGCGCCTTGGGCGCCATCCATGTCGACCTCGACCGGGTTCAAGAAGGTCATCTGGTGGCGCAGCGCCTTGCCGACCTTCTCGATTGGGTGACCCGAGTTTGCAGCGCGCAGGCGCTTGTACTCTGGGCGGCCGGCCTCGTCTTCGGCGATCCAGCGCTTCGCAAAGGTGCCGTCCTGAATCTCGGTGAGCACCTCTTTCATGCGCGCCTTCACCGACGCATCGATGATGCGTGGGCCCGACGTGTAGTCGCCCCACTCGGCGGTGTCTGAAACGGAGAAGCGCATGAAGTCGAGTCCGCCGCGGTACATCAGATCGACGATGAGCTTCAGCTCATGCATCGTCTCGAAGTAGGCGAGCTCTGGATCGTAGCCAGCCTCGACCAGCGTCTCCCACGCACTCTTCACGAGCTGCGCGGTACCGCAGAGCACGGCCTGTTCGCCGAAGAGATCGCTCTCGGTCTCATCCTTGAAGGTCGTCTCCATGATGCCGGCGCGCGTGCAGCCGAGTCCGTTGGCGTACGCCATGACGCGAGCACGTGCAGTACCGCTCGCCTCTTGCCCAACAGCGAAGAGTGCTGGCACGCCACCGCCAGAAACGTAGACGGAGCGCACAAGGTGGCCTGGCCCCTTCGGCGCGATCATCCCAACGTCGGTCCCCTCAGCCGGCTTGATGCGACCGAAATGAATGTTGAAGCCGTGCGCAAACAGCAGCAGTGCACCCTTCTTCAAGTTGGATGCGATCTCGCTGTCGTAGAGCGCCTTCTGCGCCGTGTCGGGAGCGGCGATCATCACCACGTCGGCGCGCTTCGTTGCCTCAGCGGCGGTGAAGACCTCAAAGCCGTCGGCGGTGGCAACGGCGCGGCTCTTCGAGCCTTCCTTGAGGCCGATGATGACGGTGAGTCCCGACTCCTTCAGGTTACGAGCGTGGGCGTGCCCCTGGCTGCCGTACCCGATCACGGCGATGACCTGGCCCTTCAAGGCCTCGAGTGGCGCCTCGGCGCTGTAGTACATCTTTACGCTCATCGCTTCACCTGCTCCTCAATTGACCCGCTGCCGCGGGACATCACTACTGAGCCGGTTCGCACCAGCTCCTTGATTCCGAACTCCCGAAGGAGCTCGACCAACGTGTCGATCTCGGTTGGCTCCCCAACCGCTTCGACGATGACCGCCTCATCTCCAAGGTCGACGACCTTGGCCCGATGCATCTCCGCCACGCTCACGATCTCGGGGCGCGTCCGCTTGGTTGCGCGCACCTTAATCAGGGCGAATTCGTGCTCAACGATCGACTCGTCGGTCACGTCTTGCACCTTCAGCACATCGATCAGCTTGTAGAGCTGCTTCGCCGCCTGCTCCACGTGGACCTCATCGCCCACGATCGTCAGGGTCATGCGCGACGTGTCGCTGCGCTCCGTTACCGAAACGGCGAGCGACTCAATGTTGAAGTTACGCGCGCGCATCAGGCTCGCCACACGATTCAGCACACCGGGCTTGTTGTTGACGATCGCCACGATCAGGTGGCGTCGCTCCTCACCCGATCCTGGAAGAGATCGTGCCGTCGTTGGAGTCACTGGCGTCACTTCGCGCCGCCACTCTGTGGATCAGCTGGATCCACACGTGGCCCGGTTGCACCCTCGGTGACGTCTTCGCCGTCATCACCCCACTTGTCGATCAGGTCGGAGAGGCCCTTCCCCGCCGGCATCATCGGGTAGACGTTCTGTCGTTCGGCGATCTCAAACCAGATCAGGGCTGGGCCATCAGCGGCGAGCGCTGCGGTAACCGCGGCATCGACCTCTTCTGGCTTGGAAACCTTCCAGGCGGGAAGGCCGTACGCCTCACACAACTTCAAGTAATCTGGTCCCGCCAACTGCTCCGAGTGGTAGTTTCCGCCATACACAATCTCTTGCCACTGGCGAATCATTCCCAACTTCTTGTTGTCCATCAGCGCGATCTTCACAGGGATGCGCTCCTGCACGATGGTTGCCAACTCCTGCAACGTCATCTGGAATCCGCCGTCACCGGCGATTGCCCACGAAACCTTCTCTGGTACCGCCACTGCGGCGCCCATCGCAGCAGGAAGAGCGAAGCCCATCGTGCCGAGTCCGCCAGAGGAGAGGTGCGAGTTTGCGCGGCGGAATCCGCCGTAGCGCGCGACCCACATCTGGTTCTGACCCACGTCGGCGGTGAGGTTGGCATCGAAGTGCGATCCTGCCGCGATGCGGTCCACGACAAAGTCCGCGGAGAGCACCCCGTCGCGGAAGCCGCCGGAGCCGTGCCACGAAGAACCTTCGCTCTCGGTGCGCCACGTTGCCAGTTCGGCAAAGTAGTCGGCTCGAGTGGCCGGATCAACCTTCGTGACGAGTGGCAGCAACGCATCAAGCACGTGCTTCGCATCGCCCACGATTGGCAGATCGGCGACAACGTTCTTGCCGATCTCTGCTGGATCAATATCAATGTGTACGATCTTCGCCTTCGGCGCATAGGTGCGCACGTTCCCCGTCACGCGGTCGTCAAAGCGCATGCCGATACCGATCAGAAGATCAGCCGACTGAATCGCGCGATTCACATGCTTCCAGCCGTGCATCCCCATGTAGCCGTAGGCGAGTGGATCGGTCTCATCGATGACACCGATGCCCAGAAGTGTCCAGGTGATCGGAATCTGTGCCGCGCGCGCCAGCTCGAGCAGCTCGCGCTCTGCGCCAGCGATCAACACGCCGTGTCCTGCAAGGATGACCGGGCGCTTTGCACCGGCGATCGCTTCGGCGAGCAGTTTGATCTGACGTGGATGCCCGTCGAGCTTCGGCTTATACCCAGGAAGCCCGGCCTCAATCTCTGCGACTGAAGGGTGCGTCGCTTTGGTCTCGCCCATCAGCGCATCTTTGGTGATGTCAACATGCACTGGCCCAGGTCGCCCGCTGCGCGCAAGGTGGAATGCCTCAGCGATCACGTGTGGAATCTCATCGGCGCTGCGCACCAGATAGTTGTGCTTCGTCATTGGCAGGGTGATGCCGGTGATGTCGATCTCTTGGAAGGCATCCTTACCGATGAGCGCGTTTGGAACGTTTCCTGTGATCACCACAAGGGGCACGGAGTCGAGCATGGCCGTGCCGATGCCGGTGACGAGGTTAGTGGCGCCAGGCCCAGAGGTCCCAAGGCACACGCCAACGTTGCCAGAGGCGCGTGCGTAGCCGTCAGCGGCGTGTGAGGCGGCCTGCTCATGACGGACCAAGATGTGGCGCAGCTCTGGGTGGTCAACAAGCACGTCGTAGAGCGGCAGGATCACGCCACCTGGGTAGCCCCAAATGGTGTCACTCCCCTGCAGCAGGATCGCCTCGCAGAGTGCGTCGGCACCAATGCGCGGACGTACGCCATCACGAGCGGTCACGCGCGCATCGCGCAGCATGTCGCGTCGCGCGCGCTCTGCAGCGCTCGCGGCCGGGGTTCCTGCGCCTGGTACGTGCCCTGCCTGTGTCATCGATCCCCCTTCACTACTTCCTCACTGCGCTCTGTTTGCTAACAAAAAACCCCGCCTCTTCGGCGGGGTTCTGAAGTTTCCTTCGGGCGGTGTCTCCGCGCCTCTGGTCTCCTCAGCCCCGCCGGGGCTGAATAAGCAACCCGAGTAGGTTGCTAATGCCCCCAATGAGGGCGGCAAAGAGCACAAGGAGACCACCGAGAACTGGGGTCAAAAGCAGTGCGCTATTTGTCATGGGTGCAGCGTACCAGAGCCTACGCGGGGGATCAAAGAACGTCGCGTGCTCGCGAGGTCATCGGTCGGCCCACACGGAACGGCTCCTCGGCCGCTGCGGCGCGCCCCAACAGCAGGTCGACGGTGCGGCGGGCGCCCCCGGCGCTGCACATCACCCCGTGACCTGAGTAGCCGGTGTTGACGAAGAGCCCCGCCTGATCGGTTGGCCCAATGAAGGGTCGATGATCTGGGGTGTATTCATATTGTCCCGCTTGGAGATGCCACGCCGGCGGACCGTCGCGCCAGACATCGCGCCAGAACGGCGCCAGCAGGGCGAGCGATGTTGGGGATGCGGGATCGAGGAGCGCGTGGGCCATCGCCTCGTCGGTCGGCACCTCAAGGAGTGGCTCGCCCACAGGCGTCGTTGGGTCGGTGCGCAGCGCGTATGCGCCCGCAAGCGCCGGGCGCCAGTCCGACCCTGTCTTATCATCGATTGTCATCGGCCACGACTGATCAATCATGGGCAGATTCGTGTTAACAAGTTTTTGGCGAATGGTGGGTACG
>JBAXLC010000025.1:0-10613 GCA_037135015.1 bacterium
GGCAGTGATCCTCGCATGGCGCCGGGCAGACGCGGCCGAGGATGCTTGGGAATGGGATGGTGCGCTTGAAGATTCGTGCCGACTCGCGGAACTGCGACTCTGCGTTCGCCTTCAAGAATCCGGGGATGTCAATGTGGCTCGGGCACTTGTTCTGGCATGGCGGCAAGCAGTAAGCGTTGTGGTCGCTGAAGATCAGCTCAAGATTGGTGCGGCGAATTTCGCGAATGCGATCGGTCTGCGTTGCAACAACCTGCGCCGGCTCCGCCTTCGCTGAACAACTAATGGATGGCTGGTCGCACCCTTCGACATCCACCACGCACATGCGGCAGGCGCCGAATCCTGGAAGCTTCGGGTCGTAGCAGAGCGTTGGCACCTCGATGCCGTTGGCGCGGCAGACTTCAAGAATCGTTTGCCCTTCAAACGCTTCAAGCTGCTGTCCGTCAATTTCAACGTAGAAGGTTGGCGTCCGCTGTGGTCGCTGTGGGCTGCGCGTGGTGAGCAACTTGTCGACGGCGACCTCTGCCGATGGTGCTGGAGTGATCGCGCGCGAGATTGGTGTCACTGCGCTTGCCGGTCGATCAATCAGGTCGGCCATGATCAGCTCCGTCCGCTTGTTGGTGTTGCCGACGACACGGCAACGGCAGGTCCAAACTCAGAGGCAAAGTATCGCACCCCTGTCAGGAGCGGGCTTGGTGCAAGTGCCTCATGTGCACAGAGAGCGCTATCGGTGACATCGGCGGCGAGTTTCTGCAGTCGCTCGGCATCGGCAGGGCCAGCCAAGCCATCAACAAAGCGCTGGCCGATCTCGGCGAGTCGGCGCGTACCGATTCGGCATGGAATCGTCTTACCGCACGCCTCGTCGGCGCACCAACGCGTCAGCATGGTGGCAAGCTCTGGGATGGCGACGGAGTTATCGAGTGCCAGGAGTGCGCCCGAGCCAATGTGTGCGCCAACACTCTTGAGTCCTGCGCCGCTGTACGGCGTGCCGCCGAAGAGGTTCGCCGGAATGAATCCGCCCGTCGGCCCACCGGCGAGCAGTGCCTTAATCGACGCGCCACTCGCGGTGCCGCCCGCCGCGGCAATGATCTCGTTGAGTGGCGTGCCAGTCGGTACTTCAAGGACGCCAGGGTTCGCAACCGATCCGCTGATCTGCACGAGCACCGTTCCAGGCTGTGCTGTGTCGCCAATCTGCGCGTAGGCCGCTGCACCGTTGGTGAGAATCCACGGCACCGCGGCGAGGGTGGCGACGTTGTTCACTGCGGTTGGCTTGCCGAGATACCCGACCTCAGATGGATACGGTGGTGTCTGCTCTGGCTGGCCGCGCTTGCCGGCAAGTGCCTTCATCAGCACGGTCTCTTCGCCGATCATGCTGGAGCCCTGCAGTGGTCGCACGGTGATGATCAACTCGCGACCGGTGCCGAGTAGCGTCACGCCAAGGATGCCCTCTCGTTCGGCGTTGGCGATGACCGCTTCAAGGCGCTTGATCGCCTCGGTGTACTCGGCGCGCACGGCGATGAACGCCTCGCGGGCGCCGACGGTAAGGGCAGCGATGGCGAGTCCCTCAACGATCGCCTGTGGGTTCTCTTCCATCAGGAGGCGGTTGGTGAAGACGGCGGGGTCAGACTCGTAGCCGTTCGCCACGGCGTAGTACTGGCTGGCTGGCTCAGCGGCGGTTGCCTGCCACTTCGCTCCAGTAAGGAAGCCGCCGCCTCCACGGCCGCGAAGGCCGGCGTCGATCAGGGTTGCGGTCGTAGCGGCTGGGCCCGCCGACGCGGCGGCGCGGAGTGCCGCCCACGGCTCGGTCGGCGCCACGAAAAGCAGCTGGCTCCATCCCTTAGGGGCGTTCAGTCGCTTCACGCCGCGAACCTCCCGGCGAGGGCGGCCGCCCAAGTAGCGGCGTTCTTGGGGCTCAGGTCGCGCTGCGGCTCCCCGTCGATCACCACGAGCGGTGATGGCGCGTCGGGGAGGTGGCTTGGGAGTGACTCAAGGCGCAGGTTGCTCCATGGGATCGCCCGGCCGAACTCGGTGCCGAACTCGTAGCTGAGGGTGCCCATCACCGAGCCCGCCCCGGAGACGAGGCAGTTGGCGCAGCGGCAGACGGCGATCGAGCGGGTCACCCCTGGCTCAAAGGCGAGGTGCTTATAGAAGGTGGCGGTGCCGTAGACCATGGCGTACCAGGCGCCCGTCGCGCCGCTGACGCGCTTCAGCGCATCAACGGGGAGATAGCCGTACGCCTCCTGAATCTCTTCGAGGATCGCGAGCATGTGATGTGGGTCGTAATCGTGCGCTTCGAGAATCTCGTCAACCTTCGCGGTGTTGATGGTTGCCCCTGTTGCTGCAGCGGCGTCGGAAACCGTTCGGCCGGAGCGGCGCATCGCCGACTCTTCACGGCGTTCGGCGTACTGCTCAGCGGGACCCCAATGCACAGCGAAGCGACCCTTGGTGTCGGTGCCGCCCATGTCGATGCACTCAATCGGACATGCCTGCGCGCACTGGAAACAGGTCTCGCACTTCAGCGTGCCGTGTTCGTCGGTAACGAGTTCAAGTCGACCGCGGTTGCGCGGCGCGATGTCTGGCTTCACCTCTGGGTACATGACGGTGCGCTTCGGCTGGAAGAAGCGCGTCAGCGTGAGGCGCATCCCCGAAACGAGTCCGGCGCCAGGAATTCGTGGCATGGCTACCTCCCCGCAATCAGCACGGCGAATGCCGTAGCAAAAATATTAAGTAGCGATGCAGGGAGCAGCCACTTCCAGGCGAAGCCCATCAGCTGGTCGATGCGTGCACGCGGCAGCGTTCCGCGCATCCACACGAACGTGAAGACGAGCGTGAAGGTCTTGATTAAGAACCAGATGAGGCTGGCAACTGGTGGCAGCATCACAAAGGCCCAAATGCCAACCGCTGCGGTCGACACACCACCGAAGATCAGGAACCCGGCGACAAGCGCCTGCCATCCCTTGACACGACTGCTTGCAAACCAAATTGGCGCTGCGAAGAGCAGCGTGCCGAGTACGGGCGCAATACCTGCAATGAGTGGCAGCCCGATACCGAGCGCACTGAGGTTGATCAGGATCTGCGGATTCAGATTGATATGGATCGGCGGATTCGAACCACCGAGGAAGACGGCGCTAAACAGTGCCGAGACGATAAAGACGTTCACGTACTCCGCAAAAAAGAAGAATCCGAAACGCATGCCCGAATACTCGGTGGCGAATCCCGCAACGATCTCTTGGTCGGCCTCGGCGTTGTCGAACGGGGTGCGGTTGGCTTCGGCGGTGATGGCGATGAAGAAGATGATCGCCGCAAGCGGCTGGCGGAAGATGAACCAGTCGAGGAACGAGCCGTCTTGTGCGGCAACGATCTTCGGTAGTGAGAGCGTGCCGGTCAGGATGACGATTCCAACAACGGAGAGCGTGAGTGGAATCTCGTAGCTGATCGCTTGCGCTGCAGCGCGAATGCCACCGAGCAGTGAGTACTTATTAAACGATGACCAGCCGGCCATCATGAGGCCAACGACGCTGAGTCCACCGATTGCGAAGAAGTAGAGAAGGCCAAGTTCGAAGCCCATGCTCGTTAGTTCTGGCGCGAATGGAATCACCAGCAACGTCATAAAGCTCGCGAGGTACACGACAACCGGCGCAAGTGTGAAGACTGGAACGTCAACGCTCGGTGGCGTGTAGTCCTCCTTCATCAGCACCTTGAGTCCATGCACCACGCTCATCACGGCGCCGGCTGGCCCGATGCGATCAGGTCCAATGCGCAGGTTCATGAGCGCAATGATCTTCATCTCCATATAGATCAAGAGGAAAGCGACAGGTACAGAGATCAAGAAGGTGACGACCGAGGCGACGAGGAAGCGCACGATCGGCAGGTTTGCGCCGATCGTTGCGGCGATAGCGCCACCAAACGCGACGAGTAGTGCGGTTGTCAGTGCGCCGCCGATCGCAAGTACGGGGAGGAGCACGGCGAGTACGCGACCCGCTGGTGTAAGGCGGTTCCAGGCCATCGATGCGCCGCTCACTTGTCGACTCCGCCCATCACTGGGTCGAGACTTGCCATCACGGCCATCGTGTCGGCGATGAGATTCCCCTTGGTGAGTGGTCCAACGAGTTGCAGGTGCACAAATGATGGGTCGTGAATGCGCAGGCGGAATGGCTGGTCGGTGCCATCGCTAATCGCGTAGGTGCCGTACACGCCACGTGGTCCCTCGACGGCACCGAACGCGCGGCCCGGTCGCGGGCGCAACAGTCGTGGCAACTTCGCCATCACAGGGCCGTCAGGCATCTCGTGCAGCACCTGATCGATGATGCGGATCGACTGCTTGATCTCGTCCATGCGCACCAGGTAGCGCGCCAGCGAATCGCCCTCGTCGCGGGTCGGCACGTCAAACTCCAGCTCTGGGTAGACGAGATACGGACGGTCGCGGCGCAGGTCGTAAGGGACGCCGCTCGCGCGCAGGTTCGGACCGGTGACGCCCATTTTGAGCGCGGTTTTTGCATCGAGAACGCCGAGGCCGCGGGTACGGCGCACGAAGATCTCGTTCTCGTTAATGAGGGCCAGGTTGGAGTCAATCTGTGCGGCAGCGCGGCTCATCCAGGTGCCGAGGCGGCTCATGAACTCGTGGTTGAGATCGCCGTTCACGCCGCCGATTCGGTAGTAGTTGTAGAGCAGCTTCTGGCCGGTGAGGGCGGCGAGCATGTCGACGATCTCGTCGCGCTCAATGAAGGCCCAGAGGATCGGGGTGATGCCGCCAAGGTCGAGTGCCATCCAGCCCTGGAAGAGGGTGTGGCTTGCAATGCGGTTGAGCTCCATTGTGAGCACGCGGATGTATTGCGCGCGGAGTGGCACCTCAACATCCATCAACTTCTCAAACGCGGCGACCGGTGCAGCCTCGCAGAAGAGTGAGGCCACGTACTCCAGTGGATCGGTGTAGCAGATTGCCTGGTGGTAGTCGGCGTTCTCGCAGAGCTTCTCAACGCCGCGGTGCAAATAGCCGAGCACTGGATCAAGGTCGACGACCTTCTCGCCGTTTACCTTGATGATCACGCGCAGCACGCCGTGTGTTGATGGGTGTTGTGGCCCCATGTTCACGAACATCTCGCCTTCGCGCAGCGTAAGGAACTCTGCCTGTCGCTCTGTTTGTGGAATTGGCGCTGGCTCGTACCAGGTTGACTCCGCGGGAATCGCAACTCGTGGATCGTCAAGCGATGGGCGCATCTGCTGTGTCATCGCTATACCCCTGGGCTCTTGCGCAACACGGTTGCTGCAGTTGCGTCGGCTGGTGTTCCGGCGCGCTCCATGTTGCGCACGCCAGCGGCGGGTGAGCGTGACGCGTCGTCAGCGAGATAGAAGTCTTTACGCAGCGGGAAGCTACGGTAATCGTCTGGCATGTAGATGCGGCGGAGATCGCGATTCCCTTCAAAGATGATGCCGAACATGTCGTACGCCTCGCGCTCCATCCACTCAGCACCTGGCCACATGAATGTTGCCGATGCGATGCGCGGTGCAGTTCGATCAAGTCCGGGAACGATGACGCGTAGCCAGTCGCCGCTTGTTGACGAGGAGAGGTGGTAGACAACCTGCATCTCTTCACCGGTATCAACGCCGCACAGATCAATCAGCATTTCAAATCGCAACGCAGGGTCGTCGTGCAGCGTGCGCAACGTGTCGGTTGCATCGGCGAGTGCGACGCGAATTTCGCTCTCGTCATATCGCTGACGCACTGGTGTAAGTAGTCGCTCACCAAACTTCTCTTGTAGCAGTGCGGCGAGACGGCGATCCACTTAGATCCCCTTCGGAACAGTTGGACCGATCGCGCGCTCTGGCCAGTGGCCGCGTCGATCTTTTACTAACTGCTGCAACTTCATCATTCCGTAGATCAAGCCTTCTGGTCGTGGTGGGCAACCAGGGATATACACGTCAACGGGCATCACGCGATCAATTCCTTGCACTACAGAGTAGCTGCGCTTGTAGCGTCCACCGGAGCAGGTGCAGTCACCCATTGCAACAACCCACTTCGGTTCCGGCATCTGCTCCCACAAACGAATCAGTGGTTCAGCCATCTTGGTGGTGAGTGTTCCTGCAACGATCAACACATCGGCCTGTCGTGGGCTCGCGCGGAACGGAAACATCCCCCAGCGATCAATGTCGTTCTTCGGTGTTGCGGTTGACATCATCTCAATGGCACAACAGGCGAGACCGGAGAGCAGTGGCCACAAACTGTTCGCGCGAATCAGGTCGAGCACTACGTCGGCCTTTGTTGGAATGGCTGAGAGTGCGCCACCCCAGCGCGCATCATCAACACGGCCATCACCGGTTGCGTCGTAGCGCGCGAGCTCAAGGTTCGGATGTGCCTCGAGTGGTAGTCCGCCGTATGCGCGCGGGTCATCGGTGCTCCACAGCGTGTTGCCGACGGTTGCGGGCGACTGAACGCTGCCGTCTGGCTGCACTTCAGGAAGGTTGCTGAACTTCGGGTCGCGCGTTATCGCCATGAGAGGACCCCCTTGCGCCACGCGTAGGCAAGGCCAACAAGCAACACGCCGATGAAGATCGCCATGGAGATCAGGCCGTCCATCAAGAGCACCTTGAAGTTCAGTGCCCAGATGTAGATAAAGACGATCTCAACGTCGAAGGCGACGAAGAGGAGTGCGTAGAGATAGAAGGAGAGGCCGAAGCGCCCGTGGGTGTCGCCGTACGTGTCGATGCCCGACTCGTAGGGGACCTGCTTGCCGCGGCTGCCGCGGGTGCGGTGGGAGATCAGCCAGGCGAGACCGATGGTCAGGAAGACGAAGGAGGCGCCTGCGCCTGCGAAACCGAGGACGTACCAGAGTCCTGTCATGAAACTCCCCCGTTCGATCCATCAACCCGGCGCGTACCCCGTAGCGGGGGCTCGGGTGATTACGCTCGGATTCTAGACGAGGGGGCGATTCGGAGCCGCCGTTCCAGGGAGTGGCGATACGGGGTCGGCGAGCGCATTTGCCCCTGGGGAACTCCCCGCCACAAACACCTCCACGGCGAATCCGCCCATGCGGCGCGGATCCATCAGTTGGGCGAGTGCGGAGCGCAGGGCGATCGCCCCTTCGATGGTCGCCGCTGGCCCAGTGCGCGTTCGGGCGACCTCGCCATCGACCCCCGCTGTAGCGAGAAATCTGGCCTGGTTCGTGCTTGCTAGGTGTCGGAGTCCGCCCGCCTCCGCCGCCGCCCGCAGCAGGGTGAGGTCCACATGGGCGGTCAGATCGCGGCTCCCCGGCTCGCCCAGAAGGTCAGGGGTTGCCCGGTGCCCCTGATAGGCGAGAGCGGTGCCGGCCATGCGGCTGGCGGGGTCACGCAGGGCGACCCCCTCACGGCCGTAATCAAGCACGAGAACGACCCCCTCGGTGAGTTCGGCCCCCAGCGTGGCGGCCCATTCCGCTGTTGCAGGTGAAATCTCGGCCAGCTGCCCTTCGGCGAGTGGCGGCCAGCCCGCCATGAGGGGGGCGATCCGATCGGCGACCTCTGGGTCAAGCGCCCCCTCGACCCAGATCAGGGCATTTGTTACAAGGTCAACCGCCACGCGGCGCTCGGTGAAGCCCCCTGGGGCGGCGGTGCGGCCGACCACGATGTGGAAGGGGAGGGCGTCGGCGAACTCGTTGGCAACGATGATCCCTGCGACCGGTGCGCCGTCCGCCGCAACGAGGGGTGGTCCGCCGCCTGGGAGCGCCGCCAGTGCGGCCGTCAAATCGGCGAGGTGGTGTGGGTTCGCCTCGCTCACCGAAACCTCGAGCGCACCGAGAAGGGGGTGCCCCTCACGCGCGAGGTAGTCGAGTGCCGCCAGCAGGAGGGTCCCCTCACCGGCGCCGTATTCGCGCCAACGGAAGGTCGCGGGGCGGCCGAGACGCTCCCATGTTGCGGCGGCCAGTTGCGCGATGGCGGCGCCAAGGATGGGGTGCAGCTCTGGGGCGGTCATGAAGTCTCCGCTGCGACCAGCCCGGCGCTGGGCGGTTGCGTAGTAGCCGAGCCCTGGCTCAAGAAGGGCGCGCTCCATAAACCGCGCAAAGCTGATCGAGCCCTCGCGTTGGGCCTCTTCGCGAATGAGACGCTCTACCTCTTCCATGCAGTAGATCCTACGCGGCGCTACCGTCGGGCACATGCGTGAACTCGTTCTGCACCTAGGGATCGGGGCCAACCTTGACGACCCTGTCGCTACGCTTGCCGAATCGGTCGTCGCACTCGCACACATTCCTGGTTGGAGCCTTGAGCAGGTCTCACCGCTCTATCGCACCACCCCAGTCGGCCTCGTTGACCAACCAGAGTTCTTTAACGCCGCGCTGCGAATGCGCGCGACACTTCCTGAAAAGCCGGCTGCAGCGGCAGTTGAAGTGCTCACGCGCGTCAAGGAGCTCGAGCGGCTCTTCGGTCGCGTGCCAACCGTACGATTCGGTCCGCGCCGTCTCGACATCGACATCATTGCGATGGAGAACATCGCGGTGGTGCATCCACGGCCGCACGGCACGGAATCTGATGGCGCTGATGCTGATCGGCCGCTTGTCGTTCCACATCCATCTGCAACCGAGCGCCTCTTCGTCTTGGCGCCACTCGCCGACATCTCTCCAACGCTAAGGGCGCCAGGGTGGCAAGGAACAGCACGCGAGCTACGTGATATTCAGCGAGGTATTGAGGGGGAGGCTGCTGCGCTCTGTGTCGGCGCGTGGGATCAGGCGGCGCTGCGCTGGGTGTAGCGCCTTAGCGGCGGTAGTGTCGCCTCCCGGTGAAGACCATTGCAATGCCGTGACGATCGGCGATCTCGATTGCCGCTGCATCACGACGTGAGCCACCTGGTTGAACAATTGCGGTGATGCCCGCAGCTGCTGCGGCGGCAATCCCTTCTGCGAATGGGAAGTACGCATCACTCGCCATCACCGCACCGCGTGCGCGCTCTCCGGCTTGGTTAAGCGCAATATCAACGGCGACGCGGCGATTCACTTGTGCGGCGCCAATGCCGAGCGTTGACGCACCGCGCGCAACCACGATGGCGTTTGATCGAATGTGTCGAACAATGCGCCACGAGAAGAGCAGATCGGTGAGCTCGTCAAGTGTTGGGCGGCGTTCGGTGACAACACGAAGTTGCGAGCGCTCGATGTTTCCAGTGTCAGCAGTTTGTAAGAGCACTGCGCCACTGACGCCGATCATGTCAAACGCTGTTGCGCGATGCGAGGGGTCGATCACGACACTCAGTTCTGGCCGACTTCGTAGCGTCTCCGCAGCACCGTCGTCGGCGAGTGCTGGCGCGAGCACTGATTCAAAGGTTCCTGATGCAATCACCGCGGCAACGGCGCGATCGATCGGTACGTTCAACACGATCGTTGAGCCAGAGCTTGCCGCCGCATCTGTTTCAATCGCACGCGTGAGTGCGCCGAGCGCGGTCTCGGCGGTTGCAACGCCGATTGGATCGGTGTGTCGAATAAGCGCAACGCTCGGCGTTGGTAGATCAGCAACGAGTCGCGAGCCCGCGTCAAGGTCGAGTAAGTCATTGAAGCTGGGCTCTTGCCCTTGCAGCACTCGAGCGCTAATGATCCCCGCGTCTGCAGCGTGCACGCGCCGGTAGGCTGCAGCGGCTTGGTGCTGATTCTCGCCGTGGCCGAATGTGCGAATGCGCTCGAGTACAATCACGTCGCGAGCTGGCATCGCACCGTCGCTGTCGCGCGCGAGCGGCGCAACATGGGCCGCGATGACGAGTGCCGCCGAGCGCCGGAGTTCGCTCCGCAGTGCGGCTAGGTTTCCAGTAGATCCCATATCGGAGAGAAGGTCGCCGATTGCGGTTGGGTCAACGACGATAATCGGCC
Source organism: bacterium (assembly GCA_037135015.1). Lineage (GTDB taxonomy): Bacteria > Chloroflexota > Limnocylindria > Limnocylindrales > Limnocylindraceae > Limnocylindrus. Next base: position 9,819 of record JBAXLC010000025.1, read on the forward strand.
CCTCCTCGGCCGCAAGTAGCGCGCGCGTGATGGCGACGATTGTGGCGGCCGGGGCTTCGGCTCCTGCCGGGGCGATCAAAAGGTCGGCACTGGTAAGGCTCGCCGCCGCCTGATCGAGCGTCACGGCGTCGGCGTGTTCGGCGACCTGGATCTCTTCCGCCCGCAGATGCGGGGCGGCGGGGCCCGCTTCGATCGTGGCCCCACGGGCAGCGAGGGTCGCGAGGATCGGTGTCAGCCCTGCCAGGGCGGGACTCTCGGGGGAGATCAGCAGAAGGACGCGCATGCTCCTGATGGTGGCATACTCGCTCACACAAACCCGCACGCTGTTGTGCTGGGTGAACCGCAACCTAGCGAGTGAGGGCAAGATGTTTCGTTGGCCTTGGGAGTACCTCTTCACCGTCTTGAACGCTGATCTTGGAACGTTCTACACGCCGTTCTGGATTGCGAACCTTGTGCTCTTCCTTGCGACGATCCTGGTCTACTCCTTCGCGACCCGCGGTGACCGCGGACGCGGGGTGCTCGGCGACGAGTGGGAGTACATCCTCTGGATTAGCCTCGGCACCTTTGGCATGAATCTGATCTACGCCGCATTCCAGTGGTACGGCCTCTTCCCCATTGCCACCACGCTCGTTGGACTCCTTGCGCTGCGCGACACCGTCACGAAGCGTTTCCCGCCACTCCTCGCCGCTGAGGCGGAGCATGCCGCACTCTTGCGCACGCGACGCCAGGTAGCCGATGGCGTTGAAGCCACCATTCGCCCAGCGAATCGTCGCGGGTAGCTCTCTGGTGTGCGCA
>JBAXLC010000026.1:0-10164 GCA_037135015.1 bacterium
AAGGCGCTCGCAGACGCTGCCCGGGCTGCCGGGCTTGAGTTCTAGGAGGGCACTGAGATGGCGAGAATTGACGCGTCGAAGCTGACCCTCGCAGAGAAGGTCGTGCAGATCAATCGCGTAGCGAAGGTAGTCAAGGGCGGACGCCGCTTCACCTTCTCAGCGCTCGTCGTTGTTGGCGATGGCCAGGGCCACGTTGGCGTTGGCATCGGCAAGGCCGGCGAAGTGCCAGAGTCGATCCGCAAGGGGACCGAAGACGCGAAGAAGAACCTCATCCGCGTGCCGTTCCTTGGTACAACCATTCCGCACGAAGTATCAGCCGAGCACTCCGCTAGCCGCGTGATGCTGAAGCCAGCCTCACAGGGAACTGGTGTTATCGCTGGCGGTGCGATCCGCGCGATCATCACCGCTGCGGGCATTCACGACATCCTCTCCAAGGTCTACGGCTCCTCGAATCCCGTGAACGCAACCCGCGCCGCGATCGAAGCGCTCTCGCAGTTGCGCACCGCTGAGCAGATCTCAGCGGCACGCGGCAAGCGCGTCCGTATCCGTGTCGGCGGGCAGGACTCGACCCCAGAGGTGCACCATGGCTGAGAAGTACATCAAGGTCACCCAGGTCAAGAGTGAGCTCGGGCATGTCGCGCGCAACCGCGGCACGATCCGCGCACTCGGCCTCGACCGCATCGGTGACACTAATTTGCTCCCTGACAATCCCGCCGTTCGCGGCATGGTGCGCCAGGTGAACTTCCTCGTCTCGGTTGATGAGTTGACCGGCGCCGAGGCAGCGACCGCGGCAACCGCGGTCGCAACAAAGAAGGCACAGAAGGCGAAGAAGCCTGCCAAGGTGAAGAAGGCGAAGGTGACCAAGTGAAGCTCCATGATCTGCAGCCAGCACCAGGGTCAAAGAAGAAGCGCATTCGCGTCGGCCGCGGTATTGCCGCTGGACGCGGTAAGACTGCCGGTTACGGTACGAAGGGCCAGACCTCACGAAGCGGTGGGAGCATCCCAGCGTGGTTCGAAGGTGGCCAGACGCCAATCCATCGCCGTATTCCAAAGCTTCGCGGATTCCGCAATGTTCTGCGCGTTGAAGTCGCCGTAGTCAATGTTGGCCGCATTCAGCAGTGGATCGATGCAGGCCGCCTGAAGGGCGAGAGCCCGCTCAGCGTGAACGCCGACATCCTTGCCGCAGCGGGCCTCCTCAAAACTCGAGGGAAGCCGTTGAAGGTGCTCGGCACCGGTGAGATTTCGACGAAGATCCTCTTTGCCGCCAATTCGTTTACCGACAGTGCCGTGGCCAAGATCAAGGCTGCTGGCGGTGACATCACGGTGTACGAGAGCGCCACTCCAGCTTCAGCCGCCCCAGTAGGGGTGAAGGCGGGGAAGAACGCTCCAACACCAGGCAAGAGGGCTCCAGCAAAGCGCGCCACCAAGGCCGCACAGGCCGACGGCGCAGACGCCTAAGGTTAGGTCGCACGTAGGCGCGTTGCGCCTATGCACAGCGGTGGAGGAGACGAACGATGATTGACACCCTAGTGAACGCGTTCCGAACCCCCGAGATTCGACGCAAGCTCTTCTTCGTCGCCGCGATGCTCGTTGTCTTCCGCCTGTTGAGCCATGTCCCAGTGCCAGGAGCTGATCCGGCGGCTCTCTCAAACTTCTTCAAGGACAACGCCCTCTTCGGTCTCCTCGACCTCTTCTCAGGCGGCGGTCTGGCACGATTCAGCGTCGTCGGCCTGGGTCTAAACCCGTACATCAACGCCTCGATCATCATGCAGCTCATGAGCGGCGTGGTGCCACGCCTGATTGAACTCAGCCGCGAGGGCGAGTACGGCCGCAACAAGATCAACCAGTACACCCGCTACCTGACCGTGCCGCTCGCGGCGCTGCAGAGCTACGCCTTCCTCGCACTGCTGAACAGCCAGAACGTACTGAAGACGCGCTTCGACCTAGCCAGCCCAGAGACCCTCGTGCAGATCGTGATCCTCACGACCGGTTCGTTGCTGCTCATGTGGATCGGCGAGTTGGTCACCGAGCGAGGCATCGGCAACGGAATCAGCTTCATCATCTTCGCCGGCATCATCGGCCGCGTGCCGGGCGCCATTCAGGAGTTCTTCAGCGCGCCAGATATCGCCGTGCTGCTCGCCTTCGCCGTCGTCGGCGCTGCGGCTGTTGCCGCGATCATCTTGATCACCGAGGGGCAGCGCCGCATTCCGGTCGAGTATGCGAGCCGCGTCCGTGGCAATCGTGTCTACCAGGGTGGCCGCACCTTCCTTCCCTTGAAGGTCAATCAGGCTGGCGTGATCCCAATCATCTTCTCGATGAGCATCCTGCTCTTCCCAGCGCAGATCGCCGGCTACTTCACCGCCTCAGAGGTTGAGTGGGTGAAGGCTGGCGCACAGTGGATCGTGGACACACTCGGGCCACAGAACAAGTTGGTCTACCTGCCGTTCTACTTCACCCTTACGGTGGCGTTCACCTACTTCTATACGGCCTTCACCTTTAAGCCCGACGAGACCGCGGATCAGCTGCGCAAGAATGGCGGCTACATTCCAGGCATTCGTCCAGGGATGCCAACGCAGGAGTATCTCGGAAAGGTCGTGACACGCATCACCCTCCTCGGATCACTCTTCTTGGGTCTCGTTGCAGTCTCGCCGTATGCACTCGGCACACTCTTCGGTGATCTTGGCGGCCTCGGCGTCAGCCTCGGCGGCACCGGGCTCCTGATTGCGGTGAGCGTTGTGGTGGAGACGATGAAGCAGCTCGAAGCGCAGATGTTGATGCGAAATTACGAGGGCTTTATTAAGTGATCCTCGTCCTTCTCGGCGCCCCAGGCGCAGGGAAGGGGACGCAGGCGGAGGCACTCTCCGCAGCAACGGGGGCAGCCCACGTTGCAACAGGCGACCTCTTCCGTGCCGAAATTTCTGCTGGATCGCCGCTCGGCCTCGCCGCGAAGCAGTTCATTGACGCTGGGCAGCTGGTTCCCGACGAGGTCACGATCAACATGATTCAAGCGCGCCTCTCCCAACCTGATGCAGCGGATCGCGTCATCCTCGACGGCTTTCCGCGCAATCCTGCACAGGCGACCGCACTAGATGCGGCGTATGCAGTGAGCGGTCGCTCAATTCGCGCCGTACTGCTGAAGGTGGACCGTGCCATTCTTGAAGAGCGTCTCACCGCGCGCCGAGTCTGCCCATCCTGCGGGCGCTCGTACCATCTCCTTAGCCGCCCGCCGCAGAGCCCTGGGGTGTGCGATGTGTGCGGCACGGCGCTGATCACCCGGAGCGACGACGCCCCCGAGACCGTAGCGGCGCGACTGGCAAATCAGCTCGCCGCCCTTGATTCTGTGGTGGAGCTCTATCGCGCAACTAGCCGCCTCACGGAGGTGAACGGCGTTGGTGCTATCGATGAGGTTCAAGGTCGCCTGGCGGCGGCCGCCGCTGCCGCTGGACTGACGGCGTAGCGATGGGAGCAATCACCCGCAAGAGCCCATCCGAGATCGCGTTGATGCGCCGAGCGGGCGCCATCGTGGCCGAGATTCACGAACTTGTACAGGCGGCGGCTGTTCCAGGTGCGAGCACTGCCGAATTGAATGCCATCGCCGAGCGCTGCATTGAACGCCACGGGGCAACGTCGAACTTCAAGGGCTACCACGGCTTCCCATCCGTCATCTGCATCTCGCTCGATAGTGAGGTGGTGCATGGCATCCCCGGCGACCGTGAGATCAAGGAGGGGATGCTCGTCTCCATTGACGCAGGAGCCATCTGGGATGGCTGGCATGCCGACGGGGCGCGAAGCTTCGTCGTCGGCGAGGGCTCGCCAGAGGCGAAGCGCCTGGTGGCGGTGACCCGTGAGGCGCTGGATGCCGGCATCGCCGCCGCCCGCCCAGGGGCCACCATTGAAGAGATCTCTGGCGCCGTCGAGGATGTCGCCCTGCGGGCGGGGTATGGGATCGTGCGACCCTACGTTGGCCATGGCATCGGGCGTGCCATGCATGAGGCCCCACAGGTACCCAACTACCGCACCGGCCGCAAGAGCCTGACCCTCGCGGAGGGTCACTGCCTGGCGATTGAGCCGATGCTCACCTTCGGGTCGCCTGAGGTGGGGGTCATGGACGACGAGTGGACCGTTGTAACAATTGACGGGAGCCTCGCGGCACACTGGGAGGACAGCATCGCCATCGTGGCGGGGGGTTCAACCATCCTCACGAGGGGGTCATGAACGCCCTCCTCGTGCGTGGATCGTGGGGCTCTGCTATTGTCTCCCTTCGCGCGTCTGCGGACTCCGTAGCGCGCCGTCTCGGTCTTCCGAGACCCAGTAACGCGTTCTGATCGGGGGTTTGTTGGCGAAGAAAGATTCGATCGAGGTCGAGGGGACCGTTGTTGAGCCGTTACCGAACACATCGTTCGTGATCGAGCTTGAAAATGGCCACCGGATCCGCGCCTACATCAGTGGAAAGCTTCGGACGAATTTCATCCGAATCCTTCCAGGTGATCGGGTGAAGGTCGAACTCTCGCCATACGATCTGACCCAGGGTCGGATCACCTACCGGTTGAAGTAGCAGCACGAGCGGTGCGCCGCTCACAACAGGAGAACGAGTGAAAGTATCTGCGTCAGTCAAGGTTCGATGCGACAAGTGCCTCGTGATTAAGCGGCACGGACGCGTCATGGTCATTTGCGAAAACCCAAAGCACAAGCAGCGACAGGGTTAGCTGATGGCTCGTATTGCAGGCGTCGATATTCCGCGCGAGAAGCGTGTTGAGATCGCCCTTACCTACATCTTCGGCGTAGGCCTCACCACCAGCCAGAAGATCTTGGCGCAGACCTCCATCAATCCAGATACGCGCGTGCGCGATCTCACCGAAGACCAGGTCAATCGACTTCGTGAAGTCATTGACAAGGGCCGCAAGGTTGAGGGCGACCTCCGCCGCGAGATTGCCATGAACATCAAGCGACTGATCGAGGTTGGCACCTACCGTGGCACCCGACATCGCAAGAACCTCCCGTCGCGCGGACAGCGCACAAAGACCAACGCACGACAGCGCCGTGGCGCTCGCAAGACCGTCGCCGGCAAGAAGATTGAGAAGAAGTAGGTAGAGAGATGGCTGAAGAGAAGAAGAAGCGCGCACCAAAGACTCGACGCCGCGAGAAGAAGAACGTGCCGGTAGGCCACGTGCACATCGCCGCGTCGTTCAACAACACGCTCGTCTCGATCACCGACCTGACCGGTGCGGTGCTTTCGTGGGGCTCGGGTGGCGTCGCCGGCTTCAAGGGCTCACGCAAGAGCACCCCGTACGCCGCATCGCTCGGAGCTGAGGCAGCCGCACGCAAGGCGATGGAGCACGGACTTCGTTCCGTTGCCGTCTTCGTGAAGGGGCCGGGCGCTGGACGCGAGCAGGCAATCCGCGGTCTACAGACAGCGGGCCTCGACATCACTGCAATCACCGATGTGACGCCGCTGCCACACAATGGCTGCCGTCCTCCAAAGAAGCGCCGAGTCTAGGGGAGTAGAAGCATGGGTCGAGATACCGGACCAGTCTGCCGCCAGTGCCGTCGAGAGGGCGCAAAGCTCTTCTTGAAGGGCGCGCGCTGCTATACGAAGAAGTGCTCGTTCGAGAAGCGTCCGACCCCTCCAGGCATGCACATGATGCGCCGCCGCAAGGTTGGTGACTACGGCCTGCAGCTGCGCGAGAAGCAGAAGATGCGCCGCGTGTATCGCATTGGCGAGACCCAGTTCCGCCGCCTCTTCGAGGCTGCTGAGCGTGGCACCGATGTGACGGGTGAGAACCTGCTCCGCCTCCTTGAGCTGCGCTTCGACAACGTCGTCTACCGTCTCGGACTCGCCAGCTCGCGAGACCAGGCACGCCAGTTGATCACCCACGGCCACCTCTCCATCAATGGGCAGGCGGTAAACATTCCGTCCTACTCGATGAAGCCAGGCGACGTCATCTCGGTCCGCGAAGGCCGAGCCGACATCGGGCCATTCAAGGAGGCCGCAGGCTCCCTTTCGGGCAATGGCATTCAGGAGTGGCTCCGCGTGGATGCCACAAAGTTGACCGGTACGGTGGTCGCTGCTCCGCGGCGCGATCAGATGCCGGGCGACTTCAATGAACAACTCGTCGTCGAGTTTTACTCGCGGTAAGAGGGAGAGAGAACATGTCCGATGCACTGACCACCAAGATCGCCCCGCTCGAGGAGCTCGGCTCGTACGGCAAGTACGAGGCTGGCCCATTCGCGCCAGGCTACGGCGTCACCCTCGGCAACGCGCTGCGCCGCGTCCTCCTCGGTTCGCTGGAAGGTGCTGCAGTCACCGCGGTGCAGATCGACGGCGTCATGCAGGAGTTCTCCTCGCTACCAGGCGTCCGTGAAGACGTCGTACAGATCCTCCTCAACGTTAAGAAGATTCGCCTTCGCAGCTTTGCGAAGGAGCGCATTGAGCTGACCCTTTCGAAGAAGGGGGCAGGCCCGGTCACCGCTGGCGACATCAAGCCGAACGGCCAGATCGAGATCGTCAACCCAGAGTTGGTGCTTGCAACGCTCGACTCCGACAAGTCGGCCATTGAGGCCACCCTCGTCGTTGAGACCGGCGTTGGCTACGTCTCCTCGGACCGCGTTGATGCGGACCCTGAGGGCGAAGTGCGGCCACGTGGCGTGATGAGCGTCGACGCCATCTTCACCCCAGTCCGCAAGGTCAACTTCACCGTTGAGAACACGCGCGTCGGCCAGGACGTCGACCGCGAGAAGCTCATCCTTGAGATCGAGACCGACGGCACGATTACGCCAGAGGCCGCTGTCCGTAAGGCTGCAGCGATCCTGGTCAGCCAGTTCACCGCCTTCTCTGGCCTCGGCGAGGCCCCAGTGGCGGCGCCAGCGGCAGAGGCCGGCGGCAACCTGCTCGACCTCTCCATTGAAGACCTTGATCTGCCAATGCGCGCCTATAACGCGCTGAAGCGTGCAGGCATCCTTAAGGTTCGCCAGCTTCTCACCGCCCTTGATGGCGGAGAGATGGAGCTCCTCAAGTTGCGCAACTTTGGCCAGAAGAGCCTCAATGAGGTTCGCGAGAAGCTTGTTGAGCGCGGCTTTGATGTGCCAGAGAGCACCATCCCTGCCGATGCCATCTTCGATGAGGATGAGAGCGACGCCGACGACGAGGAGAAGGCCTAATGACTTCGCACGCGATTGGCGGACGTAAGCTCTCCCGCAAGCAGGGGCCGCGCCTCGCGCTGTATAAGAACTTGATCGTGTCGGTGCTGCGCTACGAGCGCATTCAGACGACTGAGGCCAAGGCCAAGGAGATTCGCCCGCAGGTTGAGCAGATCATTACGCTCGCCAAGAAGGGTGGCCTCTCGGCTCGACGCGCCGTGATTGCAGCTCTTCCGGAAGAGCCGCTCGTCGTTGAGAAGCTCTTTGATGAGATCGTTCCGAAGTATGCGAACCGCACGTCGGGCTACTGCCGCATCACCAAGATTGGCATTCGCCAGGGTGACTCGGCGCCGCTTGTGCAGCTTGAATTGATCTAGGAGGATCAGATGAACACGAAGACCTGGACACCTCGCGCCGCTGAAATCGAGCGCCGCTGGTTCGTGATCGATGCCGAGGGGCAGACCCTTGGCCGACTCGCGACGAAGGTGGCCTCAACGCTGATGGGGAAGGGGAAGCCAACCTTTGCTGACCACCTCGATTCAGGCGACTTCGTGATCGTGATCAACTCCGCAAAGCTGGTAGTGACTGGCGACCGACTCCTTTCGAAGAAGTACCACTCGCACTCCGGGCAGCCAGGCGGTTACCGCATGGAGGTCCTTGGTGACCTGTTGAAGCGAAAGCCGAACGAGGCAATTCGCCGAGCCGTCAAGGGAATGCTCCCGAAGACGAAGCTCGGCAATGCACAGATTCGTAAGTTGAAGGTCTATGCCGATGCGGATCATCCGCACGCTCCACAGAAGCCGGAGCCCCTCGCGTGAGCCCGAAGGAGAAGAGCGTGGCCAGTTTGCCGTATTACCAGGGAACCGGTCGACGCAAGACCTCCATCGCACGAGTTCGCCTCGTTGCTGGTGAGGGCCAGATCGTCATCAACGGACGCACCTACGAGCAGCACTTCGGTGGTGCCGTCCCACAGTCCGAAGTCTTCGCACCATACCGAGTCACCGGCACCGAGGGTCGCTTCAACGCGATGGTGAAGGTTGAGGGTGGTGGCATCTCCGGCCAGGCTGGCGCGATCCGCCACGGCATTTCACGTGCACTCCTCTCCGCCGATCCAGAGGCCTACCGACTTCCACTCCGCCAGGCCGGATTCCTGACGCGCGACCCGCGCGCCAAGGAGCGCAAGAAGTACGGTCTCCGACGCGCACGCAAGGCGAAGCAGTTCACCAAGCGCTGATCTAGCGCAAGGAACACCGTGACCACGGTTCGCTTCGGCACCGATGGGATCCGCGGGATCGCTGGCGAGACTCTTACCGCTGAAATAGCTGCCGCACTCGGCGTTGCCCTGATGCAGCAGCACCCAGGCGGACTCGTGCTCCTTGGGCGCGATACTCGACCGAGCGGACCCGTGTTGGCGAGCGCGTTAGCCGGCGCGATTGAGACACACGGCGGCACCGTCATTGATGTTGGCGTTATTCCAACGCCAGGACTCGCCTCACTTGTTGCGGGTGAGCCACGCGCCGCCTGCGGCGTGGTGGTGACCGCCTCGCATAACCCCGTGGAGTACAACGGGTTGAAGGTGCTCGCGCGAGATGGCCGCAAGATTCCTGATGCCGAGGAGCGAGCGCTCGAGGCGGCGATGGAAGGTGCTCTCGCAGGAGGCGTGCAGGTAGTGGCCCCATCAGCGTCACATGCAGCTGAAGCTCAAACGTATCGAGAGCGATACGAACGAACGCTGGCCGATCTTGCCCACACAGTGAGTGCCAGCGCCCTAAGTGTGGTGGTTGATGCGGCACATGGTGCCGCTTCGCCATTCGCCGTTGCGGCGCTCGCCGCCACAGGGGCCATAGTTCTGCCGTTCGCCATGGGGGGAGGCATCATCAATGACGGCGTTGGCGCCATCGACCCCGCCGCACTCGGCGAGCAGGTGCGCGCGCACGGCGCCGACCTCGGCATCGCGCTTGATGGTGACGCTGACCGCTGCGTCGTTGTGGATGCTGGCGGGCAAGCCATCGATGGCGACATCTTGATCGCCCTCATCGCACTGGATCGGAAGGGGCGAGGAGTCGCGGGATCTGACCGCGCCGTCGCCACGGTGCTGACCAACAGTGGGGTAGAACGTCACCTTGCCTCGCACGGGATCACGCTGGAGCGAACCCCCGTCGGCGACCGACACATTGCCGAACGACTCGCCACTGTGCAGGGCGGCTTCGGTGGTGAGAAGAGTGGCCACCTCCTCTTCACGGAGCTCTCACCGACTGGTGACGGCCTCCTTAGTGCGATCACCGTGCTCGGGCTCGTGGCCCGCGCAGGGATCCCCGTTGGGGAGATGGCAGACGCCATCCCCCTTGACCCGCAACTCCAGCGCACGGTGCCGGTGCCCCCAGGTGAGGGGGAGCGACTGCTCGCGGAGCCTGATCTCCAGAACGCCATTCGCCAGGCTGAGGCGGCACTCGCACAGACAGGCGGGCGCGTCCTTGTGCGCCTCTCTGGGACTGAGCCCCTGCTCCGGGTGATGGGCGAGGGCCCCGATCACGCAGCGGTCACCGCCGCTGTTGAGCGCCTGCTGGAGGTCGCCGCGAGCCTCGTACGCGGGCGGTAGACTACCGCCATGTGCGGGATCGTCGGTTACATCGGCTCACGCGACGTCTCGACGACGTTGATTGAGGGGCTGCGCCTCCTTGAATACCGCGGCTACGACTCCGCAGGGATCGCCGTCGCAGCAACGGGGGGCAAGATCTCCATGCGCAAGCGTGCGGGCCGCCTCGCTAATCTCGAAGGTGTCGTTGGCGAGCTGCCAACCGGTTCGATCGCCGGGATCGCCCACACGCGTTGGGCCACCCATGGTGCGCCAACTGACCTGAACGCCCACCCCCACATGGATGAGCACGGCGAGATCGCCATCATTCACAACGGGATCATTGAGAACTACGCCGCCCTGCAGCGGGAACTGGCGGGGAAAGCGCACACCCTTTCGAGCGACCTCCACACCGCGGTGATCGCCCACCTGATTGAAGACGCTTACCCGGG
>JBAXLC010000027.1:0-9531 GCA_037135015.1 bacterium
GCGCGATGGCCGCATTCAGCTCAACACCGCCGTCATCAAGCGCCTCATGTCCGCCGCTGCGCGCAAGCGCGCGGGCGAGTGGATCGGGCGAGACCAGGATGACGCTGCCGATGCTAGCGGCGCGACCGAGCGCCAAGAGGGTGCGCTCAAGGAGGCGCGCGGAGAACTCGCGACGCTCCTCTTCACTGAGGAGTGGCGCCATGCGCGACTTCGCGGAGTCGATCGAACGGAAGGGGAGGATTGCGGTAACGGTCACGAAACGGCGAGAACGGCGCGCGCCATGGCGAGCCGAGCAGCATCATCCGCCATAACGATCGGCGCAGCAACGCTCTTGCGAACATGTGGCGCGATTGCAGCGGCAAGTGCAGGGGTGAGGTCCGACGTCTCCACAAGGAGCGCGTCCATCAGCCCGGTCAGGTGTTTGGCGACACCGGCTGGTGAGACGTCGAGTCCTGCGGCGGCGAGCATGCGATCGGCCGGCCCCTTCAGTGCCTTCCCGCCAACAATCGGCGAAACGCCCACCACGAGTGCACCACGAGCGCGTGCTGAAGCGATCGCCTCGCGGATGCCGGGGATCGCAAGGATCGGGCCAATTGAGATCAGCGGATTGGATGGCGCGATCACGATGCGCTCAGCGGTGGCGAGGGCATCGAGCGTCTCAGCGGTCGGGCTCGCCGCCTCCGCGCCGTCGAAGGCCACCTCAAGGACCTCAGGCTTCGCCTGAGCGCCGACAAACCACGGCTGGAACTCCATCCAACCATCAGAAGTTCGCAGGCGCGTGCGGAGCGGGTCGTCGGTCGCCATCAAGATGGGCGCCTCGCTGAGTCCAAGCTTGCGCTGGATCTCGCGATTTACCTCTGTGAGTCGCCCACCAGCGCGCAGTCCCGCGGTGCGATGAATGTGCAGCGCAAGGTCGCGATCGCCGAGTCGGAACCAGTCCGGTGCGCCGATCTTGCCGAACTGCTCGAGGGCGTTCCAGGTTTCCCCCGCGAGGCCCCAGCCGCGCTCGCGGTCGCCGAGATCGGCGAGGGTATAGAGCAGGGTGTCGTGGTCTGGGCAGATGGTCAGACCGTGCAGCTCAAAATCGTCGCCCGCGTTCGCGATAATCGAGAGATCTCCAGCGGGGAGTGCGGCGCGGAGGCCGTGGGCGAGCTTCGCGCCGCCAACGCCACCTGCCAGGAGTGCGACGCGTGGGCTCACGCCGTGAGGGCGGGGAGCACCTCGCGCCCAAAGGCGGCGGCCCACTCGGCTTGATTTCGACCCACGTTGTGCAGGTAGATCTTGTCGAAGCCCATGTCGAGGTAGCGCTGAATCGTCTTGCGGTGCGTGTCAAGGTCGCTCGAGATCACCATGCGCCCAGCAAAGTCCTCTGGTCGCACGAGCTTCGCCATCTGCTGGAAGTCGGCAGGGTTGCGAATATCTTGCTTCGGGAACTTCATCCCGCCGTTCGGCCACTCGCGCATCGCGTTGGCGAGCGCCTCCTCGTCGGTTGCGGCCCACGAGAGGTGCAGCTGCAGGATCTTCGGCATCGTGTCTGGGTTCTTTCCAGCGGCGCGCGCCCCTTCGGCGAACTTGTCGAAGACGGTTTGAATCTTCTCGTCGGCGGCGCCGACGGTGATGATGCCGTCGCAGAGTTCGCCTGTCTTCTTAGCGGTGATTGGGCCGGCGGTCGCTACGTAGATTGGTGGCGGGGTAGGTGGCAGCGTCCAGAGTCGTGTGCTCTCTAACTGATACCAACGACCGGCGTGCTTCACCTCGTTGCCGGTGAAGAGCTTGCGGATGATTTCGATCGCCTCGAACATGCGTGCGATGCGCTCGCCAACTTCAGGCCAGTAGCCGCCAACAACATGTTCGTTCAGCGCTTCGCCAGAGCCGAGGCCGAGCCAGTGACGACCCTGATACATCGCTTCGAGCGTTGCTGACGCCTGTGCGACCGTTGCAGGATGCATGCGCCAACCTGGGCAGGTGACGCCGGGACCAACATCGCCCTTGGTGCGCTCAGCGAGCAGTGTCATCACGTTCCACACAAATGGCGCGGAGCCCTGCTCGGGCACCCACGGCTGGAAGTGATCGGCAGCCATCACGCCGCTGAAACCTGCCTGCTCGGCGGCTACGGAGTAGTCGACCACCTCGGTCGGGCCGAACTGCTCAAGCATTGCGGCGTACCCGATTTTTGCGGAACCCTTACTCATGACTACTCCTCTCCAATGGGCTTGCCGTGCGCACCGATGCGCTCGGGAACGATTTCGATGAGGATTCGTTGCTGCGTTTTGAACATCGCGAGATTCTTCGCCAAGAGAGCGGGATCACTGAGGTACTTGGCGGCCATCCGCGCCATCTGGGCCTGGGCGACCTCCTGGTTGTCGTCGATTCGGACGCGCCCGAGGATCTGAACATAGTCGTAGCGGTCCTCGACCATGAAGGAGCAGCGAGGGTCACGGCGGAGGTTCGCTGGCCAGCGGCGCCCCTCGGCACTGTTCACCAGGATGCGGTCGCCGACGAGCTCGTACCAGACCACTGCGGCAAACGGCGCACCGTCGGCGTCGATGGTTGCGAGGCTGCCGAAGCGTGGTCGGTCAAGGAACCTCCGGATCCCAGGATCGCCAATTCCTAATGGGCTCATGAGGCGTACGCTACACGCAACGGAGCCCGCCGTCCTTAGGAGGGCCCAGAAGTTGCGGAGGTGCTCCATGGCTCAGATCCATCTACACGCTGAGAGCGGTGACTACGCCCCTATCGTTCTTATGCCGGGGGACCCGAACCGCTCCAAGCGGATCGCAGCGCGATTCGATGGCGGGCTCGAGAAGGCGAAGCTTGTCAACGAGCATCGTGGCCTCCTCGGCTACACGGGGACGATCAACGGCGTGCCGGTGAGCGTTCAGACGACGGGGATGGGGACGCCAACGACCAGCATCGTGATGGAAGAGCTGCTGAATCTCGGTGTTGAGACGTTCGTGCGCATCGGCACCTGCGGCGGCTTCCTACATCTTGATACGGGCGATGTGATTGTGGCCTCGGCGGCGGTTGCAAGCAGCGGCATTGGTCCGATTCTTGGATTTGATGAGCCGACCGCGCCAACGGCCGACTTCGACGTGACCAACGTTCTTGTTGCGGCGGCGAAGGCCGAGGGCTTGACCACCCATGTGGGACCGATCGTCACCTCTGACGTCTTCTACGATCCGAATCCGCTCGGTACCGCCCGCTGGGGCGCCCGCGGCTATCTCGGCGTTGAGATGGAGTCAGCCGCAATGTTCCTGCTCGCGATGCGCGAGCGCGCCAAGGGCCGACCGGTTCGCGCTGGAACGATCCTTACCGTCTCCGACACGATTCGCGATCCGAAGGTTGTCGCCGAGGCACGCAAGGGCGGCAGCGAGCCGTGGTACCGACTCCCTGAAGATGAACTGATCAAGCGCATTGATCTGACGATTGGCGCTGCGCTCAAGGCTGCCGCAACGCTCGGCGCTCGCTAGCCCGTTCACGCGTGACGCGAACTGCGCCGCTCCCAATCGGCGTCGCCCTCGGCACCATCGGTCTCGAGGGAGCTGCGTGGCTGCGCGCCGCTGCACTCTTGGCTACAGCGCCGATTGATCGGCTCTGGATCTGGGATCACCTGATGGGGCGTGGTGCGCCAGATCGCCCAGTGCTTGAGGCAACGAGTCTCGCCGCGGCAGCCCTCGCGCTGAACCCGAATCTGCATGTCGGCACGCTGGTGCTCGATGTGACGAAGCGGCATCCAGCGCTCACCGCAAAGATTGCGGCGTCGCTTGACGCGATCGCTCCGGGGCGATTCACGCTCGGCATTGGCGCTGGCGGTGATGCTGCAGAGCACGATGCGCTGGGTATGCCCTACGGCGAGGTGGGTGAGCGCATTGCGGCGCTGACCGAACAAATTGCGGTTGCGCGCGCAATGCTGGCCGGCGATCCGAGCGAACGAATCACGCTGACCGCGCCAGGGAGACTGAACGGTGCGGCGAGCGCCCCACGCCCAGGCGCCCGTTTGCGCCTGCTCATCGCTGGCGATCATCCGAGCTCGATTAGCCTTGCAGCCACTTTCGCCGACGAGTGGGTGGCGCCAGCTGCAACCTTTGCCGCCGGTCTCACCCAGTTGCGTGAGCGAGAACGCGCCGCTGGCCGCGCCGAGCCACCGGTGCGAACGCACCTGCTGCATGAGTTGCGCGCGAGCGAGACGTTGAACGAGACGCCGTTCGGGCGAGACCCGGTGGGGGTGCTGGCAGAGGCTCAAGCCGCCGGCGCCGATGGCCTGATCGTGACCGTACGCACCGAACGCGATGCGGGGGACGCCCTCCATCTTCTTGCGAAACTGCGATGATGTACGCATGAGTGAGACTCCAGAACGCAACCAGGTTCAAGCGTGTGTTCGTTGTGGCGCGCCTGTCCCGTTACAGACGGCACTCTGTGAGCGCTGCAATCCACTAGGCCTCGCGCAGCCGTCGGCGAGCCAGACCCATGGAACGGTCTTTCTCGGCATCGGTGCGGCGGTGCTCCTCTTGGCCTCTCTCGCTGGCAGCTCGTCGCGGGGGATCGGGCCATTCACCGCCACGATGAGCGCGGGCAGTTCCGTACCGGGTGGGCTAGCCGTGGCTATTACGGTCACCAACACGGGGACTGCCGCGGGATCAGCAACCTGCCAGGTCACGACGAGTGTCATCGGCAGCGCCGGCCTCTCCGAAATCATCTCGACGCCGCGCATTGAGCCGGGGGAAACCACCGCCGTCGACCGTCAGCTCAAGAGCTTCGGCAGCGACCCAATCCCGCTCGCAATCTCCTGCGGGAACTAGCTCGCGGTCGCGCCCTCTTCCAGGATGCGCTTGAGATGGCGCAGATCCGACCGAAAGATCGCACCGAGAATTGGTCGCTGAACGAACCCTCCGATGTTTGCAAAGAGGGGTGGTCGTAGGTACTCCATCCAATCAATCCGCGTGTGCGCTGCATCGATCTCGGTGAAGCGCAGTAAACCCTCGCCAACAAACTTCCCCTCATGCCGAATTGCAAAGGTGCTCGGTGGGTCGAACTGCGTGATCACCACATCGTCGGTCGTTGAGATGCCGAAGATGCGCACGGTCGCTCGACCGCGCGAGCCCGGCTGAACCGGCGGCGGCGTGAGCATCTCCACGTGCTTCATCTCGTGCATCCATTCGGGCTGCCGCGCAATGTCTGAGGCGTAGGCCCATACAGCAGAGCGCGGTGCTGCAATCTCTATCGTGAGGTTGATCTCAGGACGTCGAATCGCTCCCGAGCTGATCAGTCGCCCGAGCAGTAGCTCTACGAGTACTGCACCAATCAAGCCGCATGCAGCGATCAAGAGCAGTGTCATTAGCAGAGCACTCCGCCCGCAGATTCAATCTCTTGCAGTGCCGCGGCGGTGTCGCCGTCGCGCAGTTCAACACCGGCGGTTGCGGCGACCGCCACCTCAACGGTGAACCCTGCAGTCAGCGCGTCGAGCGCGCTTGCCTTGACGCACCAATCGGTGGCAAGGCCACAGATCGTCACGAGCGTTACGCCAGCGCTGTGAAGGAGTGTCGCAAGTTCGGTGGAGCGGACCTCGCCGGTGATCGGGTTGCGGAGCGAGAAGGCGCTGTAGCCATCCTCGCCCGCCACCCCTTTGCGAATCACCCCATCACCGGGCCGCTGGGCCAAGACCGCCTCAGGGAGGAGTTCGGCCCCTGGGCTCCCCGCGACGCAGTGCACCGGCCAGGTGCCGCCCTGCGGGGCAAAGTGCGGCGTGCTCTCGGGGTGCCAGTCCTGGCTCCATACGACGAGCTCGTCGTGGGCGCGGGCGCGCTCAACGAGGCGCAGCACGTGGGGGAGGGCGGCGGGGGCACCCGCCACGAAGAGGCTCCCCGAGGGGTCGCCGAAGTCAACCTGGAGATCCACGATCAGAAGGGCACGCTGCGGTTTTGCCATACCCGCATCCTCGCACGGGGCGCTACCCTTGGGGAATCGTGCAGACCTTCGACTTCCTTGAGCAGATCCCCGACGCCGACCCAACGGAGACGGCACGCCTGATCGGCGAGATCGAGCGTTCCATCGCCGCCCACGGACCGGAGCGCGCCAAGCTTCTCCTGATGCGCCTCCTCTCGCGAGCGCGCGACCTCGGCGTCGATCTGCCAACGCTGGCCACCACGCCGTATATCAACACCATCAAGACGAGTAACGAGCCCACCTTCCCTGGCGACGAGGCGATGGAGACGCGCATCCGCCACATCATTCGCTGGAACGCCGCCGCCATGGTGCTGCGCGCGAACAAGACCCACGCCGGCATCGGCGGACACCTCGCCACCTACGCCAGTGCGGCGAGTCTCTACGAGGTCGGCTTCAACCACTTCTTCCACGGCAAGCAGGGTGGCGCAGGCGACCAGATCTTCTATCAGGGCCATGCCGCCCCTGGCATTTACGCCCGCGCCTACCTCGAGGGGCGCATCAGCGCACCGCAACTTGATCGCTATCGCCAAGAGACGGCCGGACACGGCGGCCTCCCGTCGTATCCGCATGCACGTCTCCTGCCAGACTTCTGGGAGTTCCCAACCGTCTCCATGGGCCTCGGCGGCATCGGTTCGATCTATCAGGCGCGCTACAACCGCTACCTGCACAACCGCAGCCTCACCGACACGTCGGGGAGCCGCGTCTGGGCATTCCTCGGTGACGGCGAAATGGATGAACCAGAGTCAGCTGGCGCGCTGACCCTCGCCGCGCGCGAAGGACTCGACAACCTGACCTGGGTGGTGAACTGCAATTTGCAGCGACTCGACGGTCCGGTGCGCGGCAACGGCAAGATCATTCAGGAGCTCGAGGGGCTCTTCCGCGGCGCCGGCTGGAACGTCATCAAGGTGATCTGGAGTCGCGAGTGGGACGAACTCCTCGCAAACGACGCGGGTGGGCATCTCGTACGCAAGATGGATTCGACCGTTGATGGCGAGTTCCAGAAGTACATCGTTGCCGGTGGCGCCTACATTCGCGAACACTTCTTCGGCCCTGAGCCAGAGCTCGGCGCGCTGGTGAAGCACCTCTCAGACGACGAACTTGTTCACCTCCGCCGCGGCGGTCACGACTACCGCAAGATCCACGCCGCCTACGCGTCAGCTGTCGCCCACAAGGGTGCGCCGACGGTGATCCTGGCGAAGACGGTGAAGGGCTACTCACTCGGGCCTTCAGTAGAGGCGACGAATGTGACGCACCAGGCGAAGAAGCTCTCCGAGGCGGAACTCTTCGCCTTCCGCGATCGACTCGGCCTACCGATCCCTGACGAGAAGATCCCTGAGGCGCCGTACTACCACCCTGGCCCAAACAGTCCCGAGGTGAAGTACATCAACGAGCGCCGCGCCGCGCTCGGCGGCCCGCTCCCAACCCGCATCGTGCACCCAGTGAACTGGAGCGCACCAGAGGCGGCGGTCGATGCCGAGTTCGCCGCCGGAAGCCCCGTGCCAGTGAGCACCACCATGGCGTTCGCTAAGCTCCTGCGAAACCTGTTGCGTGATCCGAACATCGGCCAGCAGATCGTGCCGATTGTTCCAGACGAAGCGCGCACCTTCGGCATGGATCCGCTCTTCAAGCAGAGCGGAATCTACGCGCCGTTCGGTCAGCGCTATGAGCCAGTCGACTCGGAGTTGCTGCTGAGCTATCGCGAGTCGCAGAGTGGTCAGCTCCTTGAAGAGGGGATCACCGAGGCGGGCTCCATGGCCTCGTTCCAAGCTG
Source organism: bacterium (assembly GCA_037135015.1). GTDB lineage: Bacteria > Chloroflexota > Limnocylindria > Limnocylindrales > Limnocylindraceae > Limnocylindrus. The sequence goes on from JBAXLC010000027.1 coordinate 7,714, forward strand.
CAGCGACCGCATATGCAACGCACGGTGTGCCGACGATCCCGTTCTATGTCTTCTACTCCATGTTCGGCTTTCAGCGTGTGGGCGATCAGATCTGGCAGGTGGGCGATGCCCGCGGTCGCGGCTTCCTGATCGGCGCAACCGCCGGTCGCACGACACTCGCCGGCGAGGGGCTGCAGCATGACGATGGCCACTCGCAGCTGATCGCACATCTGCATCCGCATGTGGCCGCCTACGACCCATCATTCGCCTATGAGATGGCGGCGCTGATTCGCCGCGGTATGGATCGCATGCATGGCGGGCGTGAGGACATCCTCTACTACCTCACGATTTACAACGAGAACCAGGCGCAGCCGGCGCGCCCTGAGGGTGCGCATGTCGATGAGGGGATTCATCGCGGCCTCTATCGCTTCGCCGAAGCGGATGCCAGCGCGAGCGGCCCAATCGTTCGCCTCTTCGGTTCGGGCGCGATCATGGGCGAGGTACTCGCCGCGCGCGACCTACTGCGTGAGCGCTTCGGCGTACGCGCCGAGATCTGGTCCGCCACCTCGTATTCAGAGCTGCGTCGTGAGGCCCTTGTTGTGGAGCGCTGGAATCGACGCCACCCAGAGAGCGCACCGCGAACGTCGTGGATGCAGGATCAGCTCGGCAGTGGCGGCGCGCCGATCGTCGCCGCCAGCGACTGGGTGACCGCGCTCCCTGACCTTCTCGCCCCATGGATCGATGTGCCGTATCTCGTGCTCGGCACCGATGGGTTCGGCCTGAGCGATACCCGCGAGGCGCTCCGCGAGTTCTTCTCTGTTGACGCGAAGCACATCACCGCCGCCGCGATGGTGGCCCTGGCGCGTGGCGGGGAGCGCACGCCGGCCGAGGCGGCCACGGCAATCAAGGAGCTCGGCATCGACCCCGATCGACTCCCGGTCTTCGTTCTCGACCGCTAAGTCGCGACAAACGACAAGGTTGCTTGTCGCATTAGACAGGTGCGGTTGACACTTTTCCTCACGAGATGGCACCATTTCCCCAAGCGTTCACAGCATCTGCGAGAGGGGGATTCACGTGGAGAGCATCATCGCTTGGGGCTTCGGAGGACTACTCACCGGACTTCGTGAAGGGGTCGAAGCGGCACTCATCGTTGGCATTATTGCGAGCTATCTCGTAAAGATCGGTCGCGCCGATCGACTTGCCAGCGTCTGGCTTGGCGTTGCCACCGCCATCGTTGCATCCGCCGCAATCGGCGTTGCTGCATTCGTTGCCCTCGGGAGCCTGCAGGGAACCGCCGAGCAGATCATCGCTGGCACCACCTCGCTCCTCGCCGTGGTGATCCTCACCTACATGCTCTTCTGGATGCGTAAGCAGGCGGTCTCGCTCGGCGCCGATCTTCGCAAAGGTGTCGATCGTGCCGTTGCCTCTACGTCGGTGCTGGGACTCGGCCTGCTCGCCTTTACCGCGGTGATTCGCGAAGGGATTGAGACGTCGCTCTTCCTGCTCGGCCAGACGACTGCAGCGGCGGGGGAGGGACTCTCCGTCGTTCTTGGCGCCGTGGCTGGCCTACTGATCGCCGCCGGTATCGGTGTGTTGATCTTCCGGGCTGGCCTGCGACTCAACCTGAGCGCGTTCTTCAATGTGACGGGCGCCGCCCTCGTGCTGATCGCCTCGGGCCTCCTCTCGTATGGAGTCCATGAGTTCATTGAGGTTGGCTTACTGCCAGGTTTGATTACGCCGTTCTACGACATCTCTGCGGTGCTGCCGCACAAAGAGGGGATCGGTCAGTTCTTGCGTGCGATCGTTGGCTACAGCTCGACCCCAGAACTTACAACGCTC
>JBAXLC010000028.1:0-9215 GCA_037135015.1 bacterium
GCGAGTCGTCGTTGTAGTTAAGGTTCGTGCGGTAGTGCGCCGAGATCAGGGCAAGGCGCAGGGCGCGCGGCTCTGCGCCACCAGCGAGAAGATCGCTCACGCGCGAGATGTTGCCGAGCGACTTTGACATCTTGTCGCCAGAGACGTGCAGGTGCGCGCAGTGCATCCAGGTGCCAACGAACGGCTTCCCCGTCGCCGCCTCAGACTGCGCAATCTCGTCTTCGTGATGCGGGAAGACAAGATCAATCCCGCCCGTGTGTAAATCAAATGACTCGCCGAGGTAGCGCATGCTCATCGCCGAGCATTCAAGGTGCCACCCTGGTCGACCTGGGCCGAGTGGTCCGTCCCACGATGGTTCACCAGGCTTGGCCGCCTTCCACAAGACAAAGTCGCGCACGTCGTCCTTGCTGTACTCGTCGGCCTCAACGCGCTCGCCCACGCGCATCGCATCGGGATCGAGGCGAGCGAGTCGCCCGTACGCTGGCCACGACGAAATCTTGAAGAAGATCGAACCGTCTTCGGTGCGATAGGCGTGCCCTCGGTCGAGGAGCTGCTGCACCAGCGCGATCTGCTCAGGGATGTGCTCCGTCGCGCGGGGCATCTCGTCTGGGCTCGTCATGCGCAGCGCCGTCATGTCGGCACGGAAGACCGCCTCCCAGCGGTCGGTGAGCGCGCGAATCTCAACGCCCTCTGCCGCTGCGGCACGGATGATCTTGTCGTCAATATCGGTGAGATTCACGACCCACCTCACCGTGCGGCCGCTCGCTCGGAGCCAGCGCACCAGCGTGTCGGCGAAGAGGAAGCTGCGGAAGTTGCCGATATGGGCGGGCCCATAAATCGTTGGCCCGCAGGAGTAGACGCCGACCTGTTTTGGGTCAAGGGGCGTGAAGGGTCGGGTCTCCCCGCTCAACGTGTCGCGGAACTGCAGGCTCACTCCGAGGTACCCCTTCGCTGTGCCACAAGGATGGCGGCACAGCGAATCGCCTTGCCGGCACCCTCGTCGCCAACCAGATTACCGCTCGACGCCTTCGCGCTGACGCGGTCGGCAGGAATGCCAAGGAGACTGGCCACATTCGCACCAATCTCGTCGAGGTGCGGCGCAAGCTTTGGAGCGCTGGCGGTGATCAGCAGATCAACCCAGAGCGGCTGCACGCCGACGGCGGCAGCACGCTCAACGCTCTCGGCGAGGAGGATGCCACTGGCAATCCCCTTCGGCGTCGCCTCAGTTGCAGGGAAGAGTCGCCCCAAGTCGCCAAGGCCTGCGGCGCCAATAAGGGCGTCTGCCACGGCATGGAGCACCACATCGCCATCGGAGTGCCCGATCAGCGCGGGACTCTCTGGGAAGGCGCGGCCGCCGAGATGCAGCGTGCCACTTGAGCCGACCGGATGGGCATCGTCTCCCCACCCAACGCGAATGCGGCTCCCTGGAAGTGAGGCAAGAATTTCGCTAAAGGAGACGGTCGGGTCTGACGGCCGCAACATCGCCCCAACAGAGAGGATGTCGTCAGGCTCGGTCAACTTGCGCAGCCGTGCCGAACCTTGCACCAGCTCAACGGCAACGCCGATCGATTCAAGCACGCTCGTGTCGTCAGTTGCCGCAGGGGCGCTCGCGAGCGCCGCGACAAAGGCGGGAATGTGCTGCGCAGCGATCCCTTGGGGTGTTTGTGCAGAGACGACGCCGGCGCGATCAACGCTTCCCGAACTGTGTGCGGTTGCGGCACCTGTGGCGCTTGGCGCGACGCGCTTCAGCGTGTCGGCGATCGGCATCACTGGTGCGGCGGCACCATGCTGCAGGGCGGCAGCCACCACGCGGAGCGTGACGTCGGCATCAACGCCGGGGCGTGCGGCATCATGAATCAGCAGTACCGCACCAGCCTCGCCTGGGGAGCTCTCCAGCGCGTGCAGGCCAGCAGCAACCGATGCAGATCGTGTCTCGCCACCGGGAACCACGGCAACGACAGCAGCAGGGATCCACGGGAGTGCGGCGTAATTGGCAACGCGATCCTGCGCGGTGACCACAACGATGCGCCGAACGCCAGCGGTTGCTGCGAATGACTCGAGCGACCAGCGCAGCACGGGTTTACCAGCGATGGGAATGAGTGACTTGTCGACGCCGCCCATACGGAGGCCGGAGCCCGCCGCAACGACGATGACGTCAAACGTTGGGCCGCTACTCACCGAGCGCCTCGGTGATCGCTTCGCGTAGGGTGCGCACGGCGATGACCTTCATTCCCTCGGGCATCGGCTCGCTCACGGCGCCACGTCGCGGTGCAGGAACGATTGCTGTGGTGAATCCGTGGCGCGCCGCTTCACGCAGTCGTCGGGCGAGCCCAGAGACCGGACGAAGCTCACCGAGGAGTCCGACCTCACCAACAGCGACGAGCGCGCGATTGATGGGGCGGTCGCTCTGCGACGAGGCAAGTGCGAGCGCTAGTGGAAGATCGAGGGCGGGCTCATCAAGCACAATGCCGCCGACCAGGTTGGCGTAGATATCGCGGTCGCTCAACGCAATGCCGGCGCGACGTGCGAGTACCGCAGACAAGAGGGAGAGGCGCGCGGTGTCGAGCCCGCGACCGGTGCGGCGCGGTGTGCCGTATGCAGTGCCAGCAACAAGCGCCTGCACTTCAACCAACATGGGGCGGCTCCCCTCCAGGAGTGGTGCGACAACGGCCCCCGGTGCGCGCTCATCACGATCATCAATAAAGGCGCGGCCTGGATCTTCGATTCCGGCGAGGCCCTTCTCGCCCATCTCAAGCAGCCCAAGCTCATCGGTAGAGCCGAAGCGATTCTTTGCCGCACGCAGCGTGCGCAGGGTGCCGTGGCGGTCGCCATCGAGCATGATCACCGCATCAACGAGATGTTCGAGCGTCTTCGGTCCAGCGATGCTCCCCTCTTTGGTGACGTGGCCGACAAGGATGACGGCGGCCCCGGTCGCCCGCGCAACGCTGGCGAGTATCTCCGCGCTGCCGCGTACCTGGCCAACACTTCCTGCTGGCCCTTCGAGTTCAGCAAGGGTTGCTGTTTGAATGGAATCGACGATCAGGAGTGTTGGGCGGTCACGATGCGCCGCCTCGGCAATTGCGCCCACTTCGCTCTCAGCAAGAATCTCTACGGTGTCGGCTGCAACGGTCGCCATGAGGCCGAGCCGTTCAGCGCGATCGGCAATCTGCGCCCCTGACTCTTCGCCCGAGGCATAGAGGACGCGCCCGCCAGCAAGCGCGATTCCCGCGGCGGCTTGCAGCAACAGCGTGCTCTTGCCGATCCCCGGTTCGCCGCCGAGCAAGATGATGGAGCCAGGCACGGCGCCACCACCGAGCACGCGATCTAGCTCGGGAACGCCGAGTGGGAGGCGCGGTGCGCGGTCAGCGCTGGCCGCTCGCAGCGGCTGTGGTTGCGCCCGCGCGACAGCAGTGCGTCCGCCGGCAGCGCGAACGCGCGCGGAGGGTCGATCTCGCACGGTCTCCACGAGAGAGTTCCAGGAGCCGCAACTTCGGCAGGGATTCTCGAGGGCTGGCGCCTCAAAGGCGCAAGTTTGACAGAGCCAGACACTCTTACTCTTCGCCATTCGGCGAACGCGCTAGTCGACTGCGCCGACCGGCTCAGCCGGCACAGCGGCGGGCGAAGCTACCCCCTCTTCGCGAATCATCACCGTGATCGCGCCATCGACAAGATCAACCACATATGATGCGCCGATTGGATCTGCCCCTTGGAGCAGGCGCTCGGCGAGTGGATCCTCGATGAGCGTCTGGATGGTGCGGCGCAGCGGGCGAGCGCCATACGAGACGTCATATCCGACCTTGATGAGGTGATCCTTCGCCGTGTCGGTGATGACGAGGTCGTGCCCCTGCGTGCGCAGCTGCGACACGACGCGCTTCACAAGCAGGTCAACGATGCGACGCATCTCCTCCTGGTTGAGCGGTCGGAAGACGATGCGCGAGTCGACGCGATTGAGGAACTCTGGGCGGAACGCCTTCTTCAGCTCCTCATCGACCTTCTCGCTGATCAGCGTGTACTCGTCGGCAGCGCGCGCCGCCTCGCCCTCGCCACGTGAGCGGAAGCCGAGCGACGATGGGGTCTGAATCTGTCGACCACCGAGGTTCGAGGACATGATCAAGATGACGTTGCGAAAGTCGACGCGGCGGCCCTTCGCATCGGTGAGCTGCCCATCTTCCAGGATCTGCAGCAAGATGTTGAAGACTTCGCTGTGCGCCTTCTCGATCTCATCAAGGAGTACGACGGAGTATGGACGGCGTCGAATTGCCTCGGTGAGCTGCCCGCCATCGTCAAAGCCCACGTAGCCCGGAGGTGCGCCAACGAGTCGGCTGGTGTTGTGGCGCTCCATGAATTCGCTCATGTCGATCTTGACCAGCGCATCTTCGGTACCGAACATGAATTCGGCGAGCGCCTTCGCAAGCTCGGTCTTGCCCACGCCGGTTGGCCCGAGGAAGAGGAAGCTGCCAATCGGGCGCTTCGGATCCTTCAGCCCAGCACGTGCGCGTCGCACGGCGCGGCTCAGTGTAGAAATCGCCTGCTCCTGTCCAACCACACGAGCGCTCAGCGTCTCCTCCATCTTGAGGAGTCGTGTAGTTTCGGCTTCGGCCAAGCGCATCACTGGGATGCCGGTCCACATGGAGACAACGGCGGCGACCTCCTCTTCGGTCACGACCGGGCGCGTGTCCTCGCGCGACTCAGGCGTAGCTGGGGCGACAATTGCAATCGGTGCATCTGGCGCGGCCAGAGGCGCGGCGGCGGGTGCGGTGGAACCTGGCGCTGGCGGAAGATTCAGGCTCAGGCGCCAGGCGCGATCCAGCTCTTCAATGCGGCTCTTGAGACCTTCGCCCTGGTTGCGCAGTGAGAGGGCGCGATCAAAGGCGCCGGCCGCTTCCGCGTCGCGCTGATCGCGCTCAACGGCGTCCGCCTCGCGGCGCGCTGAACGCAAGTCCGCAGGTGGCGACGAGTGTCGCAACATCACGCGGCTCGAAGCTTCGTCAATCACATCAATCGCCTTATCTGGCAGCTGTCGATCGCTGATGTAGCGAACGGAGAGCTCCACCGCCGAGGCGAGCGCCTCGTCAGAGATGCGAACCTTATGGTGCGCCTCGTAGCGCGGGCGTAGCCCCTTCAGGATCTCAATCGTCTCATCAGCGGAAGGCTCGGCCACCAATACCTGCGCGAAGCGTCGCTCAAGCGCCGGGTCTTTCTCAATGTGCTTGCGATACTCGTCGAGCGTGGTTGCGCCAATGCACTGGATCTCGCCGCGGGCGAGTGGCGGCTTCAAGATGTTGGCAGCATCGATCGCGCCCTCAGCAGCACCGGCGCCGACCAGCGTGTGTAGCTCATCAACGAAGAGGATCGCGTCGCGCGAGGCGCGCAGCTCTTCGAGCACCTTCTTCAGTCGCTCCTCGAACTCGCCGCGGTACTTTGTGCCGGCAACGAGTGAGCCCATATCAAGCGTCACAACGCGCTTGTCGAGCAGCGGTGCAGGAACGTCGCCCTTCACGATGCGCTGGGCGAGCCCCTCGGCGATCGCCGTCTTGCCGACGCCCGGTTCGCCAATGAGCGCTGGGTTGTTCTTGGTGCGGCGCGCCAACACCTGAATGACACGCTCAATTTCGCGCTCGCGGCCGATGACCGGATCAAGGCGACCGGCGCGGGCCGCTTCGGTGAGATCGATGCCAAGGGCGTCGAGGGTTGGAGTCTTTGAGCCGCTGCGGCGCTCGGTCGGTTGGGCGGTTGGTGTTGATGACTGGCTAAGGACACGGACCACCTCGTGGCGCACCTTCTCGAGGCTGACGCCGAGTGATTCGAGCACGCCGGAGGCGATCCCGCCCTCTTCGCGCACGAGGCCGAGGAGGAGGTGCTCGGTGCCGATGTAGTTGTGACCCAAGCGTCGCGCCTCATCAATGGCGAGCTCGATCACCTTCTTCGCGCGGGGTGTGAGGCCGATCTCGCCAACGACGGGGCGTTCGCCACGTCCGATGATGAACTCCACCGCCTGGCGGACCTTGGCCAGCTCGACGTTGAGGTTCTCGAGGACCTTCGCCGCAACGCCTTCGCCCTCGCGGACAAGGCCGAGCAGCAGGTGCTCTGTGCCGATGTAGTTGTGGTTGAATCGCTGCGCCTCGTCTTGGGCGAGCGTCAGCACCTTGCGGGCGCGATCCGTGAAGCGATCGAAGCGGTCAGCCGTGGCCATGCGCTCCTCCGATCCCCGCTCCCAGGCGTACGTCGCCAGGTACTTGTGCGGAGAGGAAGTCTACCACTCCGATTGGGCGCTTCACGAGGGGGCTCAACGCCCCCGCGGGACTAGGCCTGATCGGCAGGGGCCTCTGGGGCGACGTCGGCGAGGGCCTCTTCAATGGCCTCCGTCGCGCTCTCGCCGTCATCCGCCTTCTTTGGGGCTCGCTTCTTCTTCGTCTCGCCGTCGTTCCCGTCAGCGTCATCGGCCGTCTCGGCGATCTTCTCTCGAATGCCGGCAAAGGCTGCCGCGAGCGTGGTGTCGATACCACCCTCTGGCTCCTGTACGGCGTCATCCATGGAGAAGCTTCGCTCTGGTCGAGCACGACGCGTCTCACGCTTCGGCTCGGCGGCTGGCGTTTCGCGCACTGGCGTCTCTTCAGCCTGCTTGAGGCTGAGGCCGAGTCGGTGACGCTCTGAGTCAAGGCTGATCACCTTGAGCTTCAGGGTCTGCTCGTCCTTCACCACGTCGCCCGGATGGGTGACGCGGTTGTGCGAGAGCTCGCTGATATGGATGAGTCCCTCGAGTCCGTCGCGCACGCGCACGAAGGCACCGAAGTTCACCAACTTGGTAATGGTGCCCTCAACGAAATCGCCGATCTTGATGTCAGCGATTGCGGCGTTCCATGGGTCTGGCTGCAACTTGCGGATCGAGAGGCTAATGCGCCCGCGCTCCGTGTTGATGTCGATGACTTCGGCATCAACCGAGTCACCAACGTTGTAGCCGGCCTCTGGGTTCGCGACCTTCGACCAGCTGATCTCACTCTTATGAATGAGGCCGTCGATGCCGCCGAGGTCAACGAAGAGTCCGAATGGCGCGATCGAGCGCACCACACCGGCAACGCGCTGGCCAACCGAAAGGGTGCTAAAGAGTTCGTCGCGCTTACCGCGGCGCTCCTCATAATGCGCAACCTTCTCGGAGAGGATCAGGCGGTTCCCCTTGCGGTTCACCTCCAAGATCTTCATGCGCAGCTTGCGGCCAACGTATGGCTGCAGCTTCTCGGCAATCTCCTGAATGGCGTCACGCGGCGCGTCGCCAGCTGGGCGGCGCGGGAAGTCAACGATCTGGCTGATTGGCACGAAGCCGCGAATGCCACAGTCAACAATGAGTCCGCCCTTGTTGTGATCGATAACGGCGGCCTCAATGATGGTGCCTGCGTCGAGCTGCTCCTGCATCGTGCGCCACTTGCGCTCCATGCCGGCGCGGCGGATCGAGAGCACAACGTGCCCATCTTCCGACTCTGGCTGCATGACGTAGACGAGTACGGTGTCGCCGACATTGAGGGCTGGGCCCTCTTCGCCGTTACGGCCGTGAAGTTCGCGGCTTGAGACAACACCTTCGCTCTTCGCGCCGATGTCAACGAGCACTTCGTCCTTGTCGACGCGCACAACGATGCCGTCGAGGACATCGCCCTGCTTCAAATTCTTAATTGGCATCCCTGCACCGGCGAGCAACTCTTCCATGGTGGTTGGCTCAGGGCCGGTCCACACCCGTGGCGTTGGCGCAGCGGCGGGCGCGGCAACGGGAGCCTCGGTGGCTACTGGTGCCGATTCGGCAGGTGCGACATCAATATGGTCGACCGCAGGCGTCTCCACCGGATCTGATGCACTCACCTTGACGCTCTTCGGCTTTGCAGGGGCTTTCGCCTTGCGGACTGGAGCAACTGCTCCAGCATCGGCACCCGCCTCGATATCGGCGGCGCCAGGGGTAAGTTCTTCGTTCAAGTTTGTAGTTCTCCTTACGACGTATTCGCGCTCAGGAGGTGACGCCGCCAGCAGAAGCAGGTGGCGCAATCTCGCGATCGCGTTCGGCGAGCCTACCACAGCCCTCTGCACTCGGCCTGGCGCTTATGGAAGCTTGAGCACCTGCCCGGGCGAGATGGCGTAGGCCGGGCCCGAAATGTTGTTCAAAGCGGCGATCTGCTTATAGCCGTCTGGGCCCAGTCCGAGCGACATCGCGATGTCATAAAGCGTGTCACCCGACCGCACGAGGTAGGTTTTCGGCGCATCAGCGCTCCCTGAAGGAGATGGCGACGGTGTTGGCGATTCGCTTGGCGACGGGCTTGGGGGCGGTGAGTCGCTCGGGCTCGCCGTTGGGGTGGCATCGGCGGACGGGGTTGGCGTGGCGTCGCTGGGTGCAGTGAGGGACCCGATGATTGCGGTCAAGACGGGGCCCACAACAGAGGCGACGGGGCCGCTCGCCACGGTGATCACGCCAGCGAGCACGACCACGAGCAGCACGCGGCGCCACGGCGAACCGTTCGAAGGGAGCGGCAGTGTGGCGTTCGTGATGACCGCAGCGTCGCCAATGGGCTGGCGCGGGGCGAGGCTGGTGGCGAGTGCGCCGAGCTGCGCCTCACGTGCTTGGCGAATCTGACAGGCGCCACCCACGATGCAGCGCTCAGCGCGCACAACTTTTGGCAGTTCGGGGCGTGACGGCTCAGCGCCGCAGTGGCTGAGCGTGCGGGAAGGCGTAAGGGTGATTGCTCCGCTTGGGTCGAGGAGCCAGGGGCAGGGAGTTGCGTTCACAGGTTCCACGCTCGCAGGATACCCGACGAAACCCCCCAGGATGCCAAAGAGCCCGGCGACGTCCTATTTTGCCGAGGAGCTGCCCCCTCAGTATTTTCGGCGCTGGAGAGCTTGACTTCCGTGTTCGGGATGGGAACGGGTATGGCCTCTCCGCAAATGTCACCGGGCTCCGCTTGGCGAAGTCCGAATCCATGACTGAAAACATCGAGAAGTTATCTGTTTCATCGGGGGTGTATCCAAAACGACCACGGGCGCCGAAGAGGCGTCGTGGAGGTCAAGCCCTCGACCGTTAGTAGCGCTTTGCTGCAGCCATCACTGGCCTTCCACATGCGCCCTATCAAACAGGTAGTCTCCCTGCGGTCTTACCCGGTTAACCCGGTGGGGAACCTCATCTTAGGGCGAGCTTCGCGCTTATATGCTTTCAGCGCTTATCCCTGCCGAGCTTAGCTACC
>JBAXLC010000029.1:0-8845 GCA_037135015.1 bacterium
ATCACGCCGAAGAGTGCGCCGATCATGGGGCGACCCAGCGCATGCGCTGATGTGGGCCGACCTGGGGGAACTCAAAGCGCTCCCCCTCGGCGATAAAGCCGAGTCGCTCGTAGAGGGTGATGGCCGCCACCCGTGCGTTGCACCAGAGGTCGCGCGGGGCGCTGGTGTCGGACCACCAGGCGGCGATGGCGGCGCGCATCAGTGCCTCACCAATCCCCTGGTTGCGCCAGTGGGGGGCGGTCGCCGCACCACGGAGTTGGGTGCTTGGCCCCTCGACGGTATAGAGCGAGACGCAGGCGGCGAGCTCGCCGCCGCTCCAGGCGCCCCAGTGCGCACCAGCGCCAGCCTCATCACCTGGGTAATAGGCGCTCTCCAGCGGCCGTCCTGCGCGCAGCACTTCATGGCGCAAGTTCAGGATCTCTTCGAAGGTTGCAGGTCGAATCTCCAGCATGCGTACAGGCTACCTGCTCCCCCCGCGCATGTACTACCGTTCCCACATGCCCGACCTACCCGCTCGCGAACAGCGCCCGGCCTATCCGCCACTGCCGACCACTGACCCCCTGACGGGCGAGCCGTTCAGCATGGATCTAAAGGCGGTGAAGGATGCCGTACGGCGGACTGCGGGGAAGCTGCACATCACGCCAATCCTCTCGTCTATCGGTGCAGCCGACGCGATTCGTCGCAGTGGCGGCCCACTCCTCGGTGACGGACGCGTTCGATTTAAGTCAGAGCACCTGCAGCGCAGCGGTTCGTACAAGGTCCGCGGCATGTTGAATCGTGTCGCACGACTCGTGGATTTCTTCGGTATTGAGGATGTGAAGCGCCGCGGCATCATCACCTTTAGTGCGGGCAACGCCGCCGCCGCATACGCCTGGGCGGGCCGGGTCTACGGCATCCCTGTCGAGGTGGTGATGCCCGCAAAGGCCGTGCCCGCAAAGATCGCCGCCTGCAAGGCGTACGGCGCGACCGTGCACCTTGTCGAGGGGAACATGGGCACCGCTGGCGAGCTCAAAAGCAAGCTCGTCGCAGAGCGTGGCCTCATCGATGCCCACCCGTTTGATGACCCATTCGTGATTGCCGGACACGGCAGCATGGGCATTGAGATCCTTGAGCAGATCCCAGAAGCCGATGTTGTGATTGGTGGCCTTGGTGGTGGCGGCATGCTCTGTGGCGCATCCGTTGCGCTTCGCGCACTCAAGCCCGAGATTCGCCTCTACGGCGTTGAGCCCGACGGCTCGTCTGCGGTGAAGCAGGCGGTAGACACTGGTGGTGTCGTGCCAGTCACTCCCGTCACAGTTGCCGACGGACTTGGCGCGCCATATGCCGGGTCGTGGACGCTCCCGCTTGCATCCTCGCTCCTTGATGGCCTCGTGACCCTCCCCGACGAAGAGATCCTCGGTGGCCTGCGGTTCGCCATGGAGCGACTCAAGCAGGTGGTGGAGCCCGCCGGCGCCGCCGCACTCGCCGCGCTCCTCTTCGGCCGCATCCCCGTGATCCCTGGCGACCGGGTGGTCGTCATCTTGAGCGGCGGGAACGTCGACCTTACGCGCATCCCTGAGTTCCTCGAACGCGCCGCACCCGTACCTGGGGCGTAGCGCGCAACCCCCTCCGCAGTAGCCGCCCAGCGGCGTAGGCTCACGAAAGGTGGTCACCTGTTGGCCACCAAGAGGGAGGAGGAGAGATGTCGTACAGCTACCAGAACTCACGTGGAACTGAGTACTACCTCCATGTGCGATCGCGCACCGTGGCGAGCGGGAAGCAGGTTCACCTCTACTTCTTTGCCAAGAAGCCCGGGAAGGGTGCCGTTGCCGAACTTCCTGACGGCTACAAGGTGATTGAGTCGGAGAAGACGGGCCTACCGATCCTGAAGACGAAGTCAAAGTTCCCCTGGGGGTGACCGACTGACTGTGCCAAACAGTCGGCACGGTGATCAGGCAAGATGGTCCGCATGAACGATCTACTCTTGCCACTCGCCGTACTCTTTACCGGCATCGCCGCCGCTGCGTCAATCTATGCAGCCTTGCGCGCCGGGCGCCCAACTCCGCCCGACCAGAGTGCCGCCATTCAGGCCGCACAGCTCGCCGCCATGGTGCAGGGACTCGTCACGCAGTCCAATCGCGATCGAGAGAGCGTGCAGCAGGCGCTGGTTGCTGGCGCGAAGGGCACCACAGAGCAGCTGCAGCAGGTGGGCGAACGCCTCGGCATCATTGACCGCGCCCAGCAGCAGATCGAAGAGCTGAAGGGCCAGGTCGTTGATCTTGTCGGCATCCTCGGAAGCAATCAGGCGCGTGGCGCGTTTGGCGAGGTGCGCCTGGAGCAGATCGTGGAAGATGTGCTCCCCGCCGAGCTCTACGAATTCCAGGCAACCCTCTCGAATCGTGCCCGCGTTGACTGCCTCATCCGCTTCGGTGAGCGTGGCGGTGACCTCGCCGTCGATTCAAAGTTTCCACTCGAGTCGTATCGCAGCATGCTCGCCGCTAGTGACGACGCCACGCGGATCGTTGCTGAGCGCCAGTTCAAGGTTGACGTGAAGAAGCATATCGACGATATCTCGTCGAAGTACCTCATCAAGGAGGAGACCCGTGATCTCGCCCTCATGTTCATTCCGGCAGAGTCCATCTACGGCGAGCTGCTGCAGCACTTCGCCGATCTTGTGGAATATGCGAGCAAGAGGCGGGTTTACCTCGCCAGCCCAAATACGATTCATGGTTGGCTGACCAATCTTCGTTCGGTCTACATCGACACCAAAATCGCCGCGCAGGCCTCGCTCATTCAGCGTGAGGTGCGCCTCATCCTTGACGACGTTGGGCGGCTCGGCGAGCGGGTCGAAAGCCTTGAGGGGCACTTCGGGCAGGCGAATAAGGACATCGAGCAGATCAAGACCTCTGCCAAGAAGGTGCTCGACCGAGGCGAGAGGATTGAGCGGGTGGAACTCAGCGCCGGCGATGATCCGGCGGGCCCGGCCCTGAAAGATTGAGTTATTTCCGCGGATCGGCTACCGTTTTCGGCACGGCTGAAGTTCAGCTCAAACGTTAGGGGGGAAACATGGACTCGAAGAACTTGTACATCGTGGCAGCAGTAGCGAGCCTCGCACTTTCACTCGCGCACTATTTCGGTGTCGGCTTCACCCAGAGCGACAACACCGCCATCTATATCGGCCTGTGGGTCCCAGCGATCCTTTCGCTCGGCGTCCTACTCGCCAAGAAGAGCAAGTGAACGACCCGATCGTTTTCGTGCTTGGTTTCCTTGTGAGCCTCCCGGTTCTCTGGGCGGCGTACTTGGATCTTCGAAGCTAACGCTGGCGATCAGATAGAAGCGCCTCGTTGCGGCTCACGCCGCAGCGGGGCGTTTTTTATTGGCCTCCGTGTGCCCGGTCAGCAGCCGCCAGTGTTGCGCTACGCGGCAGGACCCGTAACGCAAGGAGCGCCGTGCAGATCAGTGCAAGGCCACCCCCCAAGAAGAGTGGCGTCGCACCAATTTGTGCAAACACAACCCCTGCGACAACGCCACCAACCGCCGCGCCAATGGTGCCCGCGGAGTAGTAGAGCGACTGTCCAGTCGCGTGCAGGCGTCGCGGGACCAGTCGATCAATGATCTCAACTGCGCACATGAGCGAGGTAGCGAATGAGGCGCCTTCCAGGAGTCGCAGTGAGGTGATGGCAAGCGCGCTATCAAGGATTCCCACCGACGCGGTGATACATCCCATCAGCATGGTGGAGAGCGCGAAGGTGCGGCGTAGTCCGATTCGCTCGATCAGCTGGCGCACATTCAACATGAACGGCACTTCGACATATGCAGCGAGTGCACTACCAAGGCCGAGCATTGCTGCATCACCGCCAAGGTTTGATACCTGCAGCGGCCCAAAGCGATAGAAGGCGGTACCACTGAACGCCTCAATAAAGATGATTGCGATAAAGGGCCCCATTGCCGGAGAGAGTCGCAGGACATCACCGATACTGCCGAGTCGTTTTCGCCACCCGATTGTCTTTACCGAATCGCTCTTCGCGCGGACTGATCGCTTTGACCGTGCAGGCTCAACGTGCCGCCTCTCATGCAACGTTGGGATGGGGAGCAAGATGCATGCCAGCCCAAGTGCGAGCAGAGGCGTGATTGCCGTGCTGCCTCCATCACGAATGGCGATACCAGCGGCCAGCGCTGTTGTGGCATAGGTAAAGCTGGTGAGGGCACGTGTCACCGCGTAGCGAAGGCCACCGTCGCGCGCAACGCTCAGTGCGAGTGCGTCAGCAGATCCGCTGGACGCCGACCCGGCGACCGCCATCAAGACACTGCCCGCGACGGCGGTAGGCAGGTCGCCGAAGGCGAAGAGCAGGATGCCGATTGCGCTTGAGCTTTCGCCGATCGCAAGCGCAATCTTTCGCCCCCAGACACGATCGGCGAGGTGCCCCCAGGCGGGGCCAATCGCTGCCGAGATGAGGGCAGATGCGGCGGTGAGAAGGCCGAGCCCCTCTGGGGTGAGCCCACGACTTGTCATCACAACGGCATAGAACGGATAGAAGACAGCGCCGACGATGCCGAATCCGGCATACATCGAGAGGAGGCCCCGCTGGGTTCCTTGTGATGTAGCGCGTCGGCGGGCTATCGGATGTTCTCCGGACCGAATGAGTTCGGCAGCAGCAGATCAAATGGGTAGCGATTGATGCGCAGAATCTCGAGCCGCTCGTCAAGATTCACGGCAACGATCGGCATCGAGAGGGTGGCGGCAAACTCACGAATCCTCTGGCGGCAGATCCCGCACGGTGCTGGTGACTCGGCCGGCGACTGCACTGCAAATGCCAACGCGACGGCCCGCGCGTCGGTGGCTAGGCGCATCGCATTCATCGTGTGCTGTTCGGCGTGCACGGTAAGGGTGTAGTCGACACCCTCCATGTTCGCGCCAACGTGAATCCCGCCGTTCTCGTCGGCTGCGGCAGCGCCAACGGAGTAGCCAGAATACGGCGCGTATGCGCGCGGGCGAATGGCGCGCGCCGCCGCAACGAGCTTCACCTCAATTGGCGTGAGGTCGGCCTCGGTGATTCTCATCGTGGACTCCACCCCTCTACTTGGCTGATCAGTCGGCGAATGTGCAGCGCATGGAGCGGTGCAAACGGGAGTGACCAGACGCGCTTCAGCCACGCCTCGGAGCCGAGTGAGCAGGCGTCGGCCCCCGCCCAGCCGTACTCGCGCACGTCGTTGAAGGTGCGCACACCGCCTCCGGCGATGATCGGGAGCTTGATCCCCGCCTCGCGCAGCTCGCTCACCACGCGCAGACCAATCGGCTTGATCGCGCGCCCAGAGAGGCCGCCGTAGCGATTCTTCAGCAGCGGTGCGCCCGTTGCGGGATCAAGGCGGAGGCCCTTCACCGTGTTGATGGCAGAGATGGCAGCGACCCCTGTCGCCTCGGCAAGGCGCGCATGCTCGAGGTAGTCGAAGTCGGGGGAGAGCTTCAGGATCACCGGGAATTTTGAGGCTGGCACGGCGCGTCGCAGCACCTCTTCGATGATTGCACTGAAGTCAAAGTTGACGTTGTGGCAGGAGACATTGAACTCCACGGCGGCGAGCTCGCCAGGCTTCGCGCGGCGGTTCACCGTCTCAACGAGCGACGAGAATTCATCGGCGCTAAAGCCACCCAGTGAGAGGATGCGGTTCTGCTCGCTCGTGCGTGGGAAGTACTCATCAAAGTAGCGCTCTATTCCAATGTTCGACCAGCCGAACGCATTGAGCCAACCCCCGTCGGCCTCCTGCAACGCACCACGATAGAGACGGAAAAACTCTGGGAGCTCAGTGAGCCCCCACGACTCGCGCAGCGTGAAGTGCCCTTCGCGCGGCTGCTCGGTGACCGTACGTACCGTGACGGCGCCGAAGCGGCGCAGATCAACGAAGTTTGCGAGTGGCGAGAGGCCGGTGATTGCGAGGCGGCCCTTCGGCGCGCCGTATCCAAGCAAGCTTGAACTGGTAACCAAACGATTCCGCAGTTGGATCCCGTTCAGGTCAATCATGCGCCAAGAGTAGCGCGCAGCGTGAGCACCACCAGCACCGACACCACCATGCCCAACAGCAGGTTGCCGCGCCAACGCCCTACCGCGGCGCCAGCGAACACGGCGACCGCCTCAGGCCCAACCGTGAACGCACCGCCCTGCACGAACACCGAAGCTGCAGCGATCGCACCCAACACCGCTGGGCCGATCAGCCGTAGGTACTCAAGCACAGCGGGGGGCAGGCGATCAATGCCAGGGACCAGCATGGGCAGTGCGCGCGCTGCATAGGTGCCGATTCCGCCAAGGATCGCGAGCGGCACGAGATCGGTGCTGAAGAGATCGTTAGTCATGCGCGCCTCCGGAAGAGTGCGAGCCCCGCCAGTGGCCCAACGATGCCACCGATCATGATCGCCGCGCTTGGATCAATCAGGAGCGCCGCGGCAACTGCGCTGCTGCAACCAACCAGGAGCGCAACGAGCGCCGCGCGATCCTTGACCAAGCCGATCGCGAGCCCAGCCATCGCTGCTGCGAAGACGACGTCGAGACCGATCGTGGCGGGATCAGGGAGTGCTGCACCCGCAAGCCACCCTGCGATTGTTGAGAGGTTCCAGGGGATGAAGATGGTGAACCCCGCATACCAGGCACCTTTCACGTCGATACGACCGAGTCGTGCGATGTGTGCCGTAGTGAGGGCAAACGCCTCGTCGGTGAGCAGATACGCGAGCCCCGCCCGGAGTTTTAGCGAGAGCTTCGTGGTGTACGGGGCAACTGATGCGGAGTAAAGGAGGTGTCGTGCATTGAGCAGCCACACGAGCAGCACGATCGATGGCCACGGCGTGTTGACGGCGAGCAGACCGACGGCGGCGTATTGCGCCGCACCAGCAAAGAGAATTGAGCTGAAGCCGATCGCCTCAACGAGCGAGAGCCCACCCTGTCGCGCCGTAAAGCCGAAGATGCCGCCAACAATAATGGCAATGACCCAGATACCGAGCGAGTCAACAACGAGGCGTCGGCGAGCGGTGCTGAGTGTGGCAGCAGCTCCACTCATTTTGCGACAGGCTCCA
This sequence comes from bacterium, assembly GCA_037135015.1. Lineage (GTDB taxonomy): Bacteria > Chloroflexota > Limnocylindria > Limnocylindrales > Limnocylindraceae > Limnocylindrus. The sequence continues at coordinate 7,040 of JBAXLC010000029.1, forward strand.
GGATGACAACGGGGATCTCTCGCGCCGTCTTCTGCGCATACGCCGCGTACACACCGTAGGTCGCGTCATCAGTTGCCCGAAGATAGGTCAGTCGCTCTTCGCCGACGGCAATGCGCGCGCGATACGGTCGTCGGAAACGCTTGTAGATGATCGTGACGCTCGGCTGTGCCTCAATGTTGCGATACCAGGCGGGGTGCCCCTCACGCCCGTAGTTGCTGGCGATCACCACGATGCGCTCACCGTCGGGGAGATACGTAAGTACGACGCGACGCGGCGTGCCGCTCCGCCGCCCGATCGTTTCCAGGATGATTCCCGGCCGCCCACCAAGGTTGGGCGATACCCAACCGTTGGTCGCAAGGGCAAGGCGCGCATGCAGCGGCGCAACGAGTCCAATCAGTCGACCGAACCAGCGCTGCGCCCCCTTCAGCCACGAAGGGCGCTGCGCCGCCCAATCGTCGCCTGGCATTTAGCGCTCGGCGAAGAGGTAGCGAACGGAGAGCGCAGCGACGACCGCACCGATGAGCGGCCCAACGATGTAGACGACAGCCTCTGATAGGTCACCGAACGCAACCGCTGGACCGAACCAGCGCGCCGGATTCATTGCCGCGCCAGTGAGCGGTCCGCCCACCATGATGTCGGCGATGATCACGCCGCCAATCAGGAGTGCGCCGAGCTGTGGTGCGCGCTTATCGACGGCGGTCAGGAGTACGGCGTAGACCAAGAGCGCGGTGAGGACCGCCTCGATGGCGATCGCCGTGACCTGTGTCAGGCCATCTGCGACGCCAGGGGCTCCGCCGTGGGCGAACGACCAGACGGTGTCGCCTGCCTCAAAGCCGCCGAAGGCGAGCTTGAGGGCGAACCCGGCGGCGGCGGCGCCGACCAGCTGGGCCACGATGTAGCGAATCCCCTCAATGGTTCGGACCTTGCCAACCAGCCACAGGGCTACGGTCACCACCGGATTGAACTGCCCGCCACTGATGGGGGCGAAGGCGGTGCCGAGGGCGGCGAGGGCGAGGCCGTGGGCGAGGGCGATGCCGATCAGGCCAACCTCCCCGCCGGTCTGAGCGTTCATGATCACCGCGCCCGCTCCGAGCACGAAGAAGAGGAAGGTGCCGATCGCCTCAGCGGCGAGGGCGGCGATGAGGGTTCGACTGGGCATTCGTAGGCACCTCCACGAGTCTTCGGGGGGCCAGCGGCACCCCGTTGGGGCTGATTGTAGGGCAGCCCCTATGAGAGATGAGCGGGATGCCGTATGCTACGGAGGTCCCCCGGGCTTCGGTGGACATAAGCACGCACGCACGCGACCGAGATCAGTCAACCGTTCCCATCCAGGGCTCGCGAGACCAGCATCGGACCACGAGGCGAGCCAGCACTAGGAGTGAACGGAATGTACACAGACAAGAACTTGGTCTGCATGGATTGCAGCCAGGAATTCGTATTCACAGCGCGGGACCAGGAGTTCTACGCTGAGCGCGGCTTCACAGAGCCAAAGCGCTGCACACCATGCCGCAATGCCCGTAAGGCGCAGCGCGAGGGTGGTTCAGCGGGTGGCGGCTTCGGCGGCTACACCGGTGGCAGCTCTTACAGCGCCGGCGGCTACGGCGCCCCACGCGCACCTCGCGGACCACGCGAGTTGCACCCAGCAACCTGCTCGGATTGCGGCAAGGAGACCATGGTCCCCTTCCTGCCAACCAGCGGCAAGCCGGTTTACTGCGACAACTGCTTCTCGACCCGACGCCCAGCGCGCTGAGTCCAGTAGCTCTTAGAGCAACCCGGACGGCCGGGACCCTTCGGGGTCTCGGCCGT
>JBAXLC010000030.1:0-8691 GCA_037135015.1 bacterium
TAGTTGAACCAGGCGCCGGTCTTGGAGACCACATCGGCAGCGACGCCAACGTCGAGCAGGCCACCGGCCATGCTGATCCCTTCGCCGTACATGATGTCGAACTCGGCGATGCGGAATGGCGCGGCCACCTTGTTCTTCACCACCTTCACGCGAACGCGAGAGCCCACGGCTTCCGTAGCGTTCTTAATGGTCTCAATTCGTCGAATGTCGAGTCGAACCGACGCGTAGAACTTAAGCGCACGGCCGCCCGGGGTCGTCTCTGGGCTGCCATACATGACGCCGATCTTCTCGCGCAACTGGTTCGTAAAGAGCAGCACCGTGTTGGAACGGGCCACTGCACCGGTCAGCTTGCGGAGCGCCTGGCTCATGAGGCGTGCCTGAATGCCGACAAACGAGTCACCCATCTCGCCCTCGATTTCAGCGCGTGGCACAAGTGCCGCGACTGAGTCGATGACAACGATGTCAACGCCGCCTGAACGAATCAGGGTTTCAGCGATCTCGAGTGCCTGCTCGCCGGTATCTGGCTGGCTGACAAGCAGCTCGTTCACGTTGACGCCCGTCTGTGCGGCATACGCTGAATCGAGCGCATGCTCAACGTCAATGAATGCGGCCACGCCACCGCGGCGCTGTGCCTCGGCAATGATGTGCTGGGCGATCGTGGTCTTACCCGACGATTCTGGCCCGAAGATTTCGCTGATGCGGCCCTTTGGTAGGCCACCAACACCGAGGGCGATATCGAGTGAGATCGCTCCGGTTGGGATGGAATCAATCGCGAGTCGCTCGCGTGAGCCGAGTTTCATGATCGCGCCGCGACCGAACTGCTTCTCAATGGTGAGGATTGCCGCGTCAACTGCGCGGGTGCGCTCAGTGGAGGGCTTCCCCTCCTCCTTTGGCTCGACGGCTGCGCTCTTCTTGGATTCGCTCTTCTCTGCCATGGGTTACTCCTTATCTTCCGACGCTACAGCCCTCTTCTGCTGAGCTCCTCGTAGTCTGCCTGCCGCGGCGTACCGCGGCTGCATCGCACCGCGCTCTGGCACGGCGCCCGGCTCATCGCCGGCTCCAAGTCGGGGGGTCCCCGGCCCCCCAGCCGCAGCCCGAAGGCGCGGCAGTTCAGCGGCGAGTGTACCCGACGCGATGGCTCTCCGAACCTCCCCCATGAAGGCGCTCATATGGCGCAGGTTATGGATCGTGAGAAGGCGGTAGGCCAGCAGCTCCTCCGCTCGGAAGAGGTGCGCTAGGTAGGCACGGCTAAAGCGCCTGCAGGTGCTGCAGTCGCACTGAGCATCGACCGGCTCCTGCTCGTCGAGATGGCGCGCGTTGCGCAGATTAAGGCGCCCCCCAGTAACCCAAGCCTGCCCGTTGCGGGCGACACGGGCGGGCAGGACGGAGTCGAAGAGGTCGACGCCACGGAGGACCGCCTCGAGCAGGTCAACCGGCGAGCCAAGGCCCATCAGGTAGCGAACACGGGTATCCCCTTCCAACACAGCAATCGTCGCGTCGATGGCTGTGTTGCGCTGCTCTGGGGTTTCATCCCCCGCCAGACCGCCGAGATTGATGCCGTCGAACGGGAGCGAGCGGATGTAAGTGGCTGACTCGGCACGCAGTTCTGGGTTGATCCCACCCTGCGCAATGCCGAAGAGCGCCTGGTCTGGTCGGCTGTGCGCTCGCAGCGAACGAACCGCCCAACGATGCGTGCGATCCATCGCTCGTCGCACCTCACGCTCGGTACTCCCCTCTGGCATCACCGGCTGATCAAAGGCCACAGCAATGTCTGGTCCGAGTGCCTGCTGCACCTCTATTGATCGCTCAGGAGTAAAGAGATGCATCGAACCGTCCAGATGACTGCTGAACTTCGCACCCTCTTCGTTGATGCGCATCAGTGGGCCAAGAGAAACGACCTGAAATCCGCCCGAGTCGGTCAGGATCGGTCGATCCCACTGCATAAACTCGTGAAGACCACCAAAGCGCTGCATCCGTTCATGTCCTGGGCGCAGGTAGAGGTGATAGGTATTCGCGAGGATGATCTGTGCACCGAGCGCCTTCAGATCCTCAGGGTCGAGTGACTTCACGGTGGCGTTCGTGCCGACGGGCATGAAGTCTGGCGTCTGTACGACGCCGTGACCTAAACGCAACTCGCCCGCTCGAGCGCGCGACGCATTGTCCTGCGCAGTAATCGTGAACTGTGCGGCGCCACCGGCGCGCGCTGGCAGCGTGGCTGGATCAGAGAGCGCAGCGAACTGTTCTGACCGGTTCAGCGTTTCCCCCAGAGTGAAGCCGAATCCTTGCCGAGATGGGCACGGGCCGCTTCGGTCACGACGCGACCCTGTGGGGTGCGATCAATGAAGCCGATTCGCAGCAGGTATGGCTCAAAGACATCTTCCAGCGCGTCGGCAGACTCGCCGAGCAGCGCCGCCATCGCGGCAACGCCGACTGGTCCCCCATTAAACTTTTCAATCATGATGGTGAGGAGCTTTCGATCGGTCGCATCAAGGCCCGCCTCATCGATCTGCAAGCCCTGCAGCGCCTGTGCCGCCGCCTCCACGGTGATATTGGCGGAGCCAGCAACCTGGACCTCATCGCGCACGCGACGCAGAAGTCGATTCGCAACGCGCGGCGTGCCGCGGCTGCGGGCCGAAATCAACGCGGCCGCATCAGCGGCAATTTCGATTCCGAGGATGCCCGCCGAGCGGCGCACGATCGCAGCGAGATCGGCATCGTCATAGAAGTCGAGGCGCTGCACAGCGCCAAAGCGATCGCGCAGCGGCGAAGAGAGCATGCCGACACGCGTGGTGGCACCGATGAGGGTGAATGGTGCGATGTCGAGTCGAAGTGATTGCGCCGATCCACGGTTGCCGATGACAATGTCAATGGAGCGATCTTCCATCGCGGGATAGAGGACCTCTTCGACCGCTCGGCCGAGGCGGTGGATCTCATCAATGAAGAGCACCTGCCGGGGCGTGAGGTCGGTGAGGATCGCGGCCATCTGTCCGCCGTGCTCAATGGCTGGACCCGAGGTAAAGCGAATCTCAACGCCCAGCTCCTTGGCGACGATCGCTGCCAGGGTGGTCTTCCCCAGCCCGGGAGGTCCGTGCAGCAGGAGGTGGTCGGCAGCCTCCCCGCGTTCGCGTGCCGCCTGCAACAGCGTGGTGAGCGAGCGCTTCGCCTCTGCTTGGCCGATGTACTCCCCGAGCGATGCCGGGCGCAGCGTGGTTTCGGCGTTCAACTCCGCGGCGTCGGTGCGCGATTCGCCACTCATGCTCGCTCCTTGAGGGCTGCGCGTAGTCGATCTGCAAGCGGCGCAGCGGCAAGTGCGGCGTTGGCAGAAACGGCCGCGGCCATCTCCTTCGCCTCCCTGGCTGGGAAGCCGAGGCTACGGAGTGCGCCCTGCAGGTCGCGATCTGCATCGCCCTTTGCGCCAACCTCAGCATCTGCCAAAGCCTCTCGGCTCATACGGTCACCGAGCTCAACGATGATGCGCGCTGCGAGTCGCTTCCCCACCCCGGGCGCCTTGGCGATGAGCGCTTCGTCACCGTCAACCAGTGCGCGACGGAGGAGATCCGGTCCGTGAGTTGCGAGGAGAGCGATCGCTACCTTTGGCCCCACACCACTCACATCCAGCAGTGTTGCAAACAAACGTGCCTGATCACGTGTCGGAAATCCAACCAGTATCTCGCTATCTTCGCGCACGATGTGGTGCAGATAGAGCTCGAGCGCGGCCCCCTCCGTCGCAGTGCTCAGCACTGCCGGTAGCGTGCGAATGCGTAGGCCGAGACCATTGGCGCTGATCACCACGGCGTCATCTTCGACCCAGAGCACGGATCCGTGAATGTGGGCGTACACGATTAGGGCCTCCCGGCGCGCAGAGCGGCACGCACCGCGCGATCAAATCCACTCTCTGCCGCAGCCGCCGCCGAAGCGGAGCGATCAAAACGGGATGAGCCAGAACGATGCGCAAGTTGGCGCGCGCCTGCGCCCCAGAGCGCAAGGGCAAGCGCGTCAGCCGCGTCGTCTGGAGTTGGCGCAGTGGATAGTGCAAGTAGCTTGGTAATTGCCTTCGTCACGGCGGCCTTGGTCGCTCGACCCTCACCGGCAATGGCACGCTTCATCTCGGAGGGGGTGGCCTCAACCACCTCAATTGCATGGTCGGCGGCAATCAGCAGCGCCACCCCGCGAACGGCGCCGATCGCTACGGCTGTTTGCACGTTTGATTGCGAGAAGATGCGCTCAATCGCGATGCGGTCTGGTCGATGCTCTTCAATGAGCGCCGTGACGCCATCTCGCAAGATGCTCAGTCGAGCACCAAGTGTCAGCGTCGCTGCAGTGCGCAGCGCACCGTGGGCCACATGTGCCGGACGAGCGCCACCAGCATCAACAACGCCCCAGCCGAAGGTTGCAGTTCCCGGGTCGAGTCCCAGGACGCGCATGCTCATCCAGCGATCTCGGCGAAGACCTCGGGTGGGACCTCAAAGTTCGCCGTCACCCGCTGCACGTCATCAAGCTCTTCGAGCGCATCAATCAACTTGAAGTTCTTACGGGCGTCATCAGCCGACACTTCTACCGTGGATTTCGCGATGATTCCTGACTCGGCACTCTTCACCTTGATGCCGGCCGCTTCAAGGGAACTCTGCACCGAGTGGATCTCCTGCGGGTCGGAGTAGACGAAGACTGAGCCCTCGTCGGCCTCAACATCGGCGGCGCCCGCCTCAATTGCCGCCTCCCCTACCGCCTCAAATGAGCCGATGCACTCAATCACACCGCGCGCCTCGAACTGCCAGGCGACAGCGCCGCTGCTGGCCAGTGCGCCACCAGACTTGGTGAAGAGGCTGCGCACCTCTGATGCCGTGCGATTGCGGTTGTCGGTTGCCGCCTCAACGAGCACGGCTACACCTCCGGGACCATACCCCTCGTAGACAATCTCTTCGTAGGCGTCGCTCTGGCCGAGGCCGGCGGCACGCTCAATGGCACGCTTGATGTTGTCGTTCGGCATATTGAGCCCACGCCCCTTGTCGATCGCGAGGCGGAGACGCGGGTTCGCCGCTGGATCGGGGCCGCTAATGCGGGCGGCAATGGTGATCTCGCGCGACACCTTCGTAAATTGGGCGGCACGCTTCGCGTCGGTCGCCCCCTTGGCGCGCTTGATCGTTGACCATTTTGAATGTCCTGACATGCGGGGAGTATAGGCGAGGCGAGCGCACTCCCCCTTGGGATTGGGCGCTAGGCGCGGCGGAGGAGACGGTAGTCGCGGCGCCCCTTGCGTAGCAAGAGCGAGCCGTCAGCCAGCGGCGCGAACGAGGAGGCCGCAGCGGCTCCGTCTGGTGCGGGGGCGCCGTTGACGCTCACGCCCCCCTGCTCAATCAGTCGACGCGCCTCACTCTTGGAGGTGCCGAGGCCCGCAGCGATGACAAGGTCGACGAGCGTGGCGTCGGTGGCGGTGGGTAGGCCACTTGTTGGCAACTCGCCCGCCAGCATCGCCAGCGCCTCAGCCGACAGCGCGCGCAGGTCAGGGGTGCCACCCTCGCCGTCACCAAAGAGCGCGTCGGCAACGGCTGCGGCACGAGCCTCCACATCGGCCCCATGCACCATGCCGGTCACCGTTCGGGCAAGGTGGCGCTGCGCTCGACGGGCGGCAGGGTTCTCAGCGTGCCGCACCATCAACGCTGCGGTCTCAGGAACACTGTCGAGCGTGAAGCGATGAAGGAGCGATGCGATTGGCTCGTCGTCTTGCTCCATCCAGAACTGGCGGAACGCAAACGGACTCGTCCGGGCTGGATCCAACCAGACGGCACCCTCTGCCGTCTTGCCGAACTTCGCGCCACTCTTAGCGAGCAGCAGTGGATAGCAGAGCCCAAATGCGTGCGGCGCACCGTCGGCGTTCTCGTCCTCTGTTCGCCGAATCAGCTCCGTGCCGGCGGTGATGTTCCCCCACTGGTCTGAGCCGCCCATCTGTAGCTCCACGCCGTGCAGTTTCCGCAACATCATGAAGTCGTAACTCTGCAGCAGCATGTAGCTGAACTCGGTGAACGAGAGGCCGCCCTCAAGCCGTGTCTTTACGCTCTCCTTGGCGAGCATGTAGCCAACCGTGAGGTGCTTCCCTGTGTCGCGCAGGAAATCGATGAGCCCAAGATCACCAAGCCAACTGAGGTTATCTAGCAATAAGGCGCCACCCTTTCCCGAGAAATCGACGAGGGTAGCGAGTTGCGCACCAATCGCGGCGCGATTGTGGTCAAGCGTCGCCCGATCAAGGAGGTTCCGCTCTGCCGATCGCCCCGAGGGGTCGCCGATCATGCCGGTACCCCCGCCAACCAGGGCGACGGGGCGCCCGCCGTGCAGTTGGAGTCGTCGCAGCGCAAGGACACCCATCAGGTGGCCAACATGGAGCGAATCAGCGCTCGGATCGAAGCCGATATAGGCACTGATCGCGGGGTCAGCGACGAGGCGTTGATCGAGGCCCGCGGTTACGTCATGAACCAGACCTCGCTCGGAGAAGTCGCGGAGGAGCTCGGAGGCCAGAGGGTTCACCATGCGCCCTATGCTACCTTCACAGCGATGAACATGGCCTCGGGAAACTCAACCCAGCGGAACGGTCGCCCCCGAAAACGCCTTCTTGGGGGGCTCTTCGCCCTCCTGCCAGTCGCCCTCCTTGGCGCCTGCCTGCTGATCGCCGCGATCGCCTATGGCGGCACGATTGCCATCTATGGCTCCGTCGTTGCCGATCTCCCCGACCCGAAGGACCTCGACACCATTGTCTTGAACCAGAACACGACGGTCTACGACCGAACGGGCACGGTCCAGCTTGCCGCATTTGGCTCCGATCGCCGCACCGAAGTGACGTTCGTCAACATCCCGGGCATTGTTCTTGACACCACCACCGCCATCGAGGACAAGACCTACTGGGAGAACTCCGGCTTTGATCCGCTCGGCTTCGTGGCCGCCGCGCTCGACACCTTGGGCGGTTCTGGCCGTGGCGGCTCGACCATCACCCAGCAGCTCGTCCGCAGCGTGCTCCTCCCTGACTCAGCCTTCGCAGGGAGCGTCTACGAGCGCAAGGTCAAAGAGATCATCCAGGCCATCCGACTCACCAAAGAGTTCCCTGGACGTGTTGGCAAGGAGAAGGTCATTGCCAAGTACCTCAATAACAACTACTACGGCTCGCGCTCCTACGGCATTCTGACCGCATCGCAGCAGTACTTCGGTAAGACTCTCGACCAGCTCACCCTCGGCGAGGCGGCCCTGCTCGCCGCTATCCCTCAAGCGCCGAGCACGTACGACCTACGCCAAAATGCGGTTGTCGGCGAAGACGGGGTGATCCGCGTCCCCCTCGACTCTGCAGTTGCCAAGCGTCGGAGCGTCGTTCTGGACCTCCTAAAGTCTGCCCGAGCGAGCGGTATCCCACAGGAAACTCCCACCATCACCGACGCGGAGATCGAAGCTGCCCGGACCGAAGAGATCATCCTGATCCCCTCCCCGCTGATCGAAATGAGTGCGCCGCACTTTGTGAATCGCGTGCATGACTTCCTCGTGGGGATCCTCTGCACCGACACCGAGAGTTGCCAGCAGCAGCTCGACACTGGCGGATACAAGGTCATCTCCTCGCTTGATTGGGGGATGCAGCAGGCTGCTGAGAAGTGGGTCCTCTCCGTTCGCTCCACGCAAATCAAGGAGTACCAGGCCTATTTGAAGAGCATCGGCATCAAACCCACAGACTGGCTGAAGACCATCCACGGCCTCGAAATCAACAATGCCGCCGTCGCAACGCTTGATGCGCGCACAGGCGACATCCTCGCCTACGCCGGCTCAGCAGACTATTACGGTGCGGCAGACGGCACCGTGTTCCAGCCTGAATATGACGTGCTGAGCGGCTACCGGCAGCCTGGTAGCTCGATCAAGCCGATCGTCTATGCCTACGCGCTGGAAGACCGCGCGGTCACACCAGCAACGATCCTGATGGATGTCCCTGTTGACTTCGGCCAGGGCTGGACGCCGGCGAGCTCTGAGGGGAGCGAGCATGGTCCCGTCCGCATGCGCCAAGCGCTGCAAGGATCTCTCAACGTCCCTGCCATTAAGACGCTCATTCGCGCCGGCCAAGATCGTGTCTGGCGCCAACTGCGCGATAGCGGATTCAAGTTCCAGAACAACAGCGAAAACGTTGCCGGCGCTTCACTCGCAATCGGCACCCTAGAAGTTCGTTATGTTGACCTACTTTCCGCCTACGGTGCCCTCGCAAACGAAGGGACAAAGGTCGATCGCCGCTACATCCTGCGTATTGAAGATCGCAACGGAGCAGTGATTTGGGAGGCTCCCGCCCCAGTTGAGAGTGCCAACCAAGCGTTTGCCAAGGAGACCGCTGCGCTGATGACCGACATCATCGCTGGCAATACCGACCCAGCCGTCAATCGCCCATGGTCGAAGCGCAAGATCATTGCCAGCGGCGGCAAGCGTCGCCCGGCAGCATTTAAGACAGGAACCACCGATCAGACCAAGGACCTTGCCGCATTCGGATATCTCGCCGCACCGAGCGATCCGACCGCGCAGCAACTCGTCACCGGTGTCTGGATGGGCAACTCAGACTCAACACCGGCCACGGTCTACTCTCTCGATTCCGCCGGTGGGCTCTGGCAGTCCTACTTCACCGAGATCTCATCCAAGCTCCCAATCGCAGTGATGGCAACTGCAGCTGCACTATCTCCAAGA